>JAJQES010000046.1 GCA_021201565.1 Tannerellaceae bacterium | reverse complement strand
AATATAGTTACGATCAATTTGGAGAAGAGTGCCCATGCCTGTGCTTTTGGAGAAGGTGATCTGGTGCATCAGATAGAGTTTAACCGGGTAGAAGGATGGATAAATGAACGTTTGGAGCAGGTTGCTCAATTACCGGAAAATATCGGAAGTCCGTTTGTTAGATGGAATGAGGCGATCTCTATTATGGGAAGCCGGGGAAGTGGAAAGACTTCTTTTCTGTTGAGTCTTTTGGAAACGTATAGAAACCGCAACCGGGTGCATGTGTTGGATATTATTGATCCTACGTTGATTGAGGAGAAGGGACATATTTTTTTGACGATTATTTCGCTGATTAAGGAGTGTGTAGAGGATAAATTAAAAGGGTGTGGGTGTCATCCGGAATCGAACGATTATAATAAGCGCCAGAATTGGAACGCGAAGTTACATAGTTTGTCTCACGGGTTGCCATCTATTGATGGAGTAGGGAAAAATAGTGAGGAGAGCTGGCAAGACCCAGACTATATTATGAACAAAGGGTTGAGAGCGGTGCAGTCGGCAAAGGAGTTGGAAAAGAATTTCCATGCATATGTAAAAATGAGTCTTGATATTTTGGAGAAGGATGTTTTTATTCTTTCTCTGGATGATATTGATGTGGATTTTAAGAAGGGGTGGCCTGTATTGGAAACGATTCGTAAGTATTTGACTACGCCATATATTGTTACGCTTATCAGTGGTGATATTGATCTTTTTTCCAAAGCAATTCGTAAGCAACACTGGCGTAATTTTCATAAGGAGTTGTTGATTAATGAGGCGCAGCATCTGAATAAAATAGGAGAGTATAATGAACTGGTGACGGAGATGGAGGGGCAATATCTTCAAAAGGTGTTGCGTCCGGACCGCCGGGTGCATTTGAATACGTTGCTGGAGAAGATTGAATCGTATGGAATGGAGATTAAAATTATTGAGAAAACGGGTGCGTCGTGGGATTCAATTGTGAAGATGTATGAGGAGTTGCTTTCTGAGTTTGGTATTAAGAATCCGTCGCAATCCAAGAGTTTTTATACCTATTTATTGAGTCTGCCGTTGCGCACGCAGATCCAGTTTATTTCTCTACGTTGGAATACGTCTATTTTTGACAGAGCACAGATTACCGACTCGTTTTTGAGTGATTTGTATGAAAAGCAGGTAGATGTGGACCTAGCAAAGAATAATCCGAATATGTTTAATGTGGTTGTATTGAGATTGCTTATGAGGGAAAAGGTTTTGACCGAATCTTACCAGTTGCAACCTATTACCACGGATAAAAGTTTGAATAGTAGTTTGCTTGCGTTGAGTCTTCTTTTTGCGCAGAAGGTGAAGAATAATCCGTTTTTGATTTTTGATTATTTTATCCGGATTGGTTATATCCGCAACCTGCATGATAGTTTGGATTACCAGGAGAATACGTTAAATCCGGCTGCTACGGAATATAGTCCTTCTATTGAAGGGGTTTGTAAGCAAGCTGGCTTGTTTCAGGATCGTGTTTTGCGGGATGCAGCAGGTACTATCGTGGCGTATATACGTGGTTTTTTGAATTATAAAAATGAGGCTGAAAATCTGACTGCATGGGCGGGGACTATTCCTTTGAAGGGTCTATATTCATTTGCAAAAAAAGAACCGGAAGGTAGGATTGATGCTGTTTTCGGGTATCGCCTGAGTCCGGTTACCTGTTTGGCTTATATGCCGCTTAGTTTGTCAGAGTATTCGATGCGTAATGCTACAATTGTTTCTTATTCGATCTTTACTTTGTTGGCTGCAATTGGAGATATTATTAAGGAAAAAGATAATCAGGAAGAGGCCTTTCTTAATTTGTCACAGATTCGTAGTTACCTGATGCCTGATTTTAAGCGGTCGTTGTCTTTAGGGGGCGAGGCTCCAGGTAATGATGATGGGGTTAGTGAGAAACAGGAGCAAATAGGTGAAATGGAGGAACTGGAGGATATGACACAAAAGTGGATTGAACAGTTTCCGGATTGTGGTATTTCTCCTTATCTGTTTTCCGACCCGTATTTACCATCCGTTTTATGAATTGATTTATCCGGGATTTGAAGAAACGGATTATAATCGCCGGTGTCTGCTGAGTATAGAAGGTTTGATGTATGCCCTGTTGTTTAACCGACTGATGGATAAACCCCACGAGGAGTTAGCACAGCTTTTTCATTATTATCTGTTGATTCTTGGGTATACAAATCGTTTGTTGGTGCAGCAAACCCATCAATATGGTTTTACGCAGTTCCAGAAGCTGACGTTGAATGAGCTTCGTGAGCAGAGTGAGTTTCATTACCGGAATCGTTTTTTTCAGTTGCAGGGAAATGATTTGCGGAATATCCATGTATTGGAAGGGCGTTTTGCTCCGAAAGATACCCGCGACGGTGTATTGCAATTGCTGAAAAGAATTCGTGGGGGATGGAAGGAGTTGGTTGATCATGTTGCAAATACGGGGGTACAACCTGAGTTAAAACTGGCAGCTCATTTTATAAAGCGGGCGGATGATAAAAAGGATCAGGATATCCGGCATAAAAGTTTGCGGTATAAGGTGTGGAATCAGGCATTGATTTTGGCTTATATGAAGAAAAATCAGCCGAAGGAGTTGACGGATGTGGTAGCAGTAGATGCGGCCGCGAGTGAGTTTGATGCTTCCCCGGAGGTGTTTGCGCCTGCGTTCAGGATGTTACGCCGGAAAGGTTTTAACCATTTTACGTATCATGCGGGAGAGGATTTTTTTCATATCCTGACCGGGTTGCGGTCTATTTACGAGGCTGTGGTTTTTAATGATTTGCGTTCGGGCGACCGGATCGGGCATGCAACGGCTACCGGTATTTCGCCGTCTGTCTGGAAGGCAAATGTGGGCTCTACTATATTGATGCGCCGCGGGGAATATCTGGATGATCTGGTGTTTGTGTACCATCTGATTATGGAACGTGTAAAGAAAAATCCCCGGCTGGAGGCTTTTAAATCAAAAATACCTTTTCTGGCTAACCATATACAGGAATATGGTAGTTTTATTTATCATGTGTATGCTCCTTTGAAAGTATATGAAAATGCCTGGATGTTGCGTAAGTATTGTCCGATGACGCTCAAAACTCAATCTCTGGAATTGGAGTCGGCATGGCAGGTTTTTTGGAGTGATAATCCGCTGAAACCGGCAGAAGAAATAGTGACGTTTGATTTTGAGGAGTGGTGTGAGATAAGGGAAGAAGTGCAAGAACCTGTAACGGATGAGAGCGTGAGGTTACTCATGAAATATCATAATCAGGGGTATCATGAAAAGTATAATGAGATTATTGAGGTAAATATTGAGGAGTGTTTTACACTGAAAGAGATTGAACTGTTGCAGTTGGCGATACTCGATTTTCTGCATGAGAAGGAGATTGTGATAGAGACGTTGCCTACCAGCAATGTGCGGATCGGACATCATAGTTCGTTCCATACGTATCATTTATGGAATTGGTTGCAGTGGGAAAAGCAGGGACATAGTATTCCGCCTATTGTGGTGGGAACTGATGATACGGGTATCTTTGCGACGAATATTTTTAATGAGTTTGCCAATATTTACTGTTTTCTGACTCATACCAAAAAGCTTAGCCATAACCATGCGATGGAAATTATTCAGCGGCTAGAACGAAATGCCCGGATATATCGTTTTGAGTAGGTTTGGCCGGGCCGGATGGATTATTTTTTAGTACTTTTGTAACTTTGTAAAATTTAGATGGGTAGGATTTTAGAGTATATACAGAAAAACGGCGGTAGTAAATATATTTGCTATCAAACTAGAAAGCTGTCATTGGAGGCCAATGATAAGGATATGCTTTTGTATGATGATAAACCCATTTCGGAGGCAAAAGCAGGTGTATTTGCTGAGTCTGACAGGAAAAGGATGCCTGTTGTACGGATTCCCGATGCTTTAATACGAAAAACGATTCCTATTTTCAGGTATTTTCTGGACGGTTCGCGACGTACATATAAGGTAGATGATATTGCCATTGGAAAGAATATTTTTCCGATTATGGCAGGTCAGATTGTTGTAGGATGTTGTGAGCGTAAGAGCAGGGATATATTTAAGAAATATGATATACGCCGGGAATTGTTGATGGCTATGCCTGATGAGTTTGATGATGACGATGGTGGTGAGAATTTTTGCAGGTTGTATTGTGAGAATCTGAATAAAGATCTGCAGAATATCCGCTTTGTGGCAGAGAAAGAACTGACAATTGACAAACTTCTTCTTTACCAAACCGATGGAAAGAGTTTAGGAAAGGATAAGGATAATTATAAGAACAGAGCCATTGCCCGGGTGCAGGCGGAGATGACGGACAATGAGCAGTTACTTGTAGCGGATTTATGTGCAGGTAATAAGTTGGACGATGATAGCTGGTTGATAAAGGATGGTTCTCTTGAATATAATCCGCGATATTCGAATCTGGAACGAACCCAATGGAATAATTTGCGTGCTAATTACAGACATGTGATAGGTGTTTCGAAGTCGTTTGATCCTCAGCTTTTGCCTGATTATGAAGGACATCGACTCGCTAAAACGATAGCAAGTTTGAAGCCTTTTCACCGTACAAAAGTATATAGATATGATTCTGCACATACGCCCGGAACTTCCTTTGCTGTGTGGTATTTACGGCTCAGAGATAAGAATTTCAGGGAGACTCAGTTTTCCGATGTGGTGAAGTGTGAAGTGGTGCTTTTGAGAGAGGGACAGACGTTGGATAGTGAGTTGGTTGATACGATAAGTGCTAACCTGATCCAGGAGGCGTACCCTGTGTGTCATGGTACTGATTCGCGTTGGGCAAACCATTTGTATCCGATATTTCTTACGGAGTCGTTTTGTAAATCACATTATATAGATAATAATATTATTTTAAGCCTAGTTTAATATTGGGGAGATCATTGTTTAAGTTTCGGCAACGGAGAAGTCTCCGTCTACTATAGATGATTTCTGTTTTTGGACGGATAAGAAACAGATACTTAGTCCTTTTGATATCGTGAAAGTGATGCATGAGGGTGATTCGGTTACGTATGGTGTAGTGGAAGAGATTAATCATATTACAGATGCTCCGAGTCATTTTACCAGTTATATATCCAGTGATTTCGGAGATGTGGAAGATAGCATTGGTAATATGAACCGGTTGGGTATGAATTATGTTAAGGCCCGTGTGATTTGCAATACCAAAAATATATATACTCCTGTGTTAGATAGTAAGCAGGTTTCCCTGTGTAACGAGGATGACATACGGACTGCTCTGGGACTAGATGATGTAAAGAATCCGTTGGTGTGTGGGTATTTGCAAATGTATCAGGGAAAAGACATGAAGAAGATTAAGGTTGAACTGAATTCTCATTTCCTGATGGGACCGGAAGGGGCCCACATGAATATTTCAGGTATTTCGGGTTTGGGAGCAAAGACTTCGTATGCTATGTTTTTGCTGAATGCGATCCAACATAAGTTTATAAGTGAGGATGGAACGAGTGTGGCTTTTGTCTTTTTCAATGTGAAAGGGCGTGACCTGATGGCTATTGATGAGCCGAATAAGGATTTGCGCAAAGCAGATAAAGAAATTTATGAGAAGGATTTGAAGTTATCAACTGAGCCTTTTAAAAATGTTCGGTATTACTATCCGTATGGTAAGGAGGAGATAGCAGGAAAGGTGCAATCCTATGCTTTGCCGGAAGATATAGCAAAACAGAAGAAAGAAAATAAGGCATTTGCTTATAAATTTACGTTTGATAAGTCGCAGGATAAACTGGACTTGCTTTTGGCAAATGACGAAGATAATTCAGGCACGTTGGAAAGTTGTATTAATTATATTATCAACCGGGAAGGAAATTTTGATAATATTAATAAGTGGACTACCTTTAATGAAGAGGTGGATAAATGCACGAAAACTGGAACCAGCGGTGGTACCAGAAATGAGATCCAGGTGGCGAGTTGGCGTAAATTTAAACGTTGTATCGGAAAAGCGATCCGTAATGATGTATTTGCAAAAGTGATGAATAATGGTGAAGTGGATATTACGGATGAGATTGCGAATAATCTCCGTGCTAACCAGGTGATGGTAATTGATATTGCACGTCTGGATGAAAACACACAAAGTTTTGTTTTCGGTAGTGTGGCGCGTGCCATTTATGATATGAAACTGGGAGCCGACCGTACAGATATTCCAGATAAGGTGATTCTGTTTGTAGATGAGCTTAATAAATATGCTTCAACTGATATACCTAAGAGTTCACCCATTCTGCATCAGCTGATGGATATAGCGGAACGTGGCCGTTCGCTGGGAATTATTCTATTTTCGGCTGAGCAGTTTCGCAGTGCTATTTATGACCGGGTGAAAGGTAATTGTGCCACTCAGGCGTATGGACGCACGAATGCGATTGAGGTATCTAAACCTGATTATAAATATATTCCGAAGGTGTATCAGAATATGATGACGCGGCTTACTCCCGGAGAGTATATTATTTCGAATCCGGCATTGCGATCGATCGTAAATATAAAATTTCCCAAACCCCTTTATAAACAATTTCCTAACGGTTAAATAGTACTGAATATGGACGGACACAATACAGTTGTAGGTAAAAATCTGATTGATATTTTGATGTTTTCGATGTACCCCGATGCAAGGATTATCTACCGGGAGTATATTCAAAATGCGTGTGATGCTATTAATGAGGCTGTTGAGAAAGGAGTTTTATCGCAGTATAAGGATGGGCATATCACAGTAAATATTGATGCGAACCGGAAAGAGATTCAGATTATGGATAATGGAACCGGTGTGGCGTATGCGGAAATAGGTTCTGCGTTATTAAATGTTGCCGACTCACGAAAAGATGGGACAAAATTTGCCGGTTTATATGGTATAGGGCGTTTAGTGGGGGGAGGATATTGCAGAGAGCTTTCTTTCAAAACTTCGACTAAAGGAGAGGATAAGGCTTCAGAAATCATTTTTAACGTGGACATGGCGCGAGATATCATGAGTGATGATGAGGATCATCGTACTGCTGCGGAGGTGATAGATGCTATTACTACAAGTGTTATCCATGAGGAGGAGCCGGATAAGCATTATTTTATTGCCACATTGAAGGATATTCGTCCGGACTATCCTGAATTGCTTGATGAAGAAATTATCACTGACTATTTGAGGGAGGTAGCACCTGTAGATTTTGGGTTGCCTTTTAAAAATAATATTCTTAAAGAAAGTCTTTCCAACGAGTACAAGGAGTATTACAATAATGTTCGTTGTTACCAGATTTCAGTAAATGATGAATTGGATATTCGAAAAAGATATGGTCTGACTGTAGAAGGAACCGGTGATATGATTCATGGTCTGGAATTTTTTAAAATTGAAGATGAGCAGTATGGTTTGTTAGGGTGGGGTTGGTATGCACTTACTCAATTTTCTACTGCTATACCAGCAAAAGATACGAATAGAGGTATTCGTTTACGTAAACACAATATATTGATCGGAGCCCGTGATGTACTAAACAAATATTTTAAAGAGCCCAGAGGGAATAATTATTTTTATGGAGAAGTTTATGCCGTACATCCGAAATTGAGACCGGAAAGTTCTCGTAGTGGATTAGCTCCAACGAGTGAAGCAGTCCGTTTTCAGCAACTTTTAGGTGAACACTTTGAAACATTACAACAATTATATCGTGTTGCTAATAATGTAAAAAATGCATATAAGAAATATCTATCCCTTTCTTCTCAACTAACTCCAGGGCAGACGCCGGATGCTGTTCCGGAATTAAAGGCTGAGTTGGATAAGGCTGAGATAGTATTGGAAAAAGCGATAAGTCATACAAATGCACAAACAGATGTAGCAAAAAGGCTTATTACTATAATCAAAAATGATCCAGGTGATTATTCTTCCGGAACCACGTTCCCAATTTCGTCTGGAGGGAAGAGTTCATCTGATGAAGATATTCTTGTTCCTTTGGAAGGAAAATATCCCAAAGATAAAATTTCTTTAATCAGACGGATATTCTCTCTTTTCACTAAACATTCAAAGGACAAAGAGCAAATAGAAATAGTAAAAAAGAAGGTTGTTAAGGAGCTAAGTAAATAATGTCCAGGATACAGAAAAAAAAGAAGGTATTACTCATTGAACCCAACTACTCCAACAAGTACCCGCCTGTTGGTCTGATGAAAATCTCAACATATCATAAATCGTTAGGTTATGAGGTTGTTTTTTATAAAGGAGATTTAAAGCAGTTTGTTATTGATCGTATTGCAGATCGCTGTGTAGCTGCCTTTACGAAAGAAGATAAGTCTATTGACTGGTATTTACGCAAGCATTTAATTGCTGAGTTTATCCGTACAGGAAAAAAAGAGGCTTTTGATAAATTGGTTCTTGAAGATTCAGAGAGGAGTATGACTCTGTCGAGTAAAGCGATAGAGTATAAGGATTATTATAAAAAAGGAACCTGGGAAAAGGAACCCGAATGGGATCGCGTATTTGTAACCACCTTGTTTACATTCTACTGGGATATTACAGTAGATACTATTCTTTTCGCAAAGAAGTTAGTAAAGAAAAGAGGGTTATTTATGGTAGGAGGCGTATTAGCTACTATTCAGGCGAAAGAGTTGGAAGAGAAAACGGGGGTTACTCCACATAAAGGGTTACTAAATACACCGGGTGAGTTAGACCCGGGAGATGAACAGATAATAGATAATCTGCCGCTCGATTATTCCATTTTGGATGAAGTGGGGTATGAATATCCAATGTCAAATGCATTCTATGGCTATACGACACGGGGTTGTATACGGAAATGTTCATTCTGTGCCGTTCCCACCCTTGAACCGGTTTATATGCCTTATCTTCCCTTAAGAGAGCGCGTTGAACAGGTACGTGAAACGTATGGCGACCAAAAGGATTTGTTATTGATGGATAACAATATTCTGGCTTCTGAGAATTTAGAAGATATTATTCAGGATATTGTAGATAGTGGTTTTGGAGTAGGGGCTAAATTTAAGGAACCAGACCATTTGGAAATCGCTATGCGAAATCTTAGTAATAACGTAAATGATCGTGCTTACAGGCGTAAAGGACAGAAATTAATGCTGGCCTTTTATGATAAACTGGAAGCTGAGAAAAAGAAGGCCAAAGCCTTGAAAGAGAAAAAGGAAAAAGAACTGGCAGCCAAAGCTGAAAAGAAGAAGACGAAGGATGCTTCCGATGCTGAATTGAAGAAAGTAGATGAGGCTTATAAATCCGAATTGAAGAAAGTGGAGGAGACTTATAAACTGAAGGTTGAAGAATTTTATCAGATTTATAGAGCAGTATCAAATTACAATATTAAACAGCCTGTTATTCCCAGAAAAAAGGAGTTATTGGCCGCTTATGAGGAAGTAAAGGACCTAAATAAAAAATATTTCCGTCCTTCGACAAAAGATCGGTATATTGATTTCAACCAGGGGGTGGATGCCCGGCTGTTTACAGAAAAAAATGTAGAACTATTAGGCCGGATTAATATTCGTCCACTTCGTATTGCATTTGACCATATGGAGACTCGTGAACCATATGAGAATGCTATACGGATGAGTGCAAGGGTAGGAAT
>JAJQES010000177.1 GCA_021201565.1 Tannerellaceae bacterium | reverse complement strand
TAAAATATATGTATATTATACCGCCCGCAACCAGGCGGGTGTTTCTTATATCGGAGTAGCCATAGCGGACGATACCCGTTTTCATTTCGTTGACTACGGGGTTGTTGTAGAATGGGGCACCGAAGCGATTGACGCCTTTATTCTGGAGGATAACGGTGACCTGTACATCAGCTGGAAAGCATACGGCCTTGACGACCGCCCCATTGAATTAATCGCCTGCAAATTATCTCCTGACGGATTAAAACCCGACGGCGAACCCTTTTCACTCATGCGTGACGACGAACACATCGGCATGGAAGGACAACACTGGTTCAAATCAGGCGACTATTATCATATCCTCTATTCCGTAAAAAGCTGCTGTGGCCCCGGAAGCGATTATGAAGTATATGCCGCCCGTTCCAAAAATCTCCGCGGTCCTTATGAGAAGTACACCGGAAATCCCATCCTGAAAGGGGACGGCAAAGATGTTCTCTCCTGCGGGCATGGTACTTTCACGACAACTCCCGACGGACGCACATTTTATCTGTTCCACGCTTACCTGACCGGAAGTAATTTTTATGGCGGCAGGCAGGGAATGGTCCAGGAAATGGTGATTGATCAAAATGAATGGCCTGCTTTCACCACCGGCAATGAGGTGAAATTAATACAACCTACTCCCCTGCCCGGAACGGTTCAACAAGCGGTAGTTCCCATTCAGGACAACTTCCGGTCCGCTACGCTGGCTCCTTACTGGAGCTGGAATTATCCCTTTGCCGATATAGATGTAGAAATAAAAAATGAATCGCTTTACCTCGCCGGAATCCCCAAAGGAAATACCAAAAGCGGAACCGCCCTCTGCGTACGTCCGGTAGTACCTGATTACTCCTATGAAACGCAGGTGATCCAATTGAACTCTTCCCTGAAAGGATTAACTTTTTACGGGGATGCTGATAACCTGATTATTTGGGGTTATCAAAACAACTACGTGCAACTCAAAGAAATAAAAGAGGGTAAAGAACAAATATTGTACGAAACAGATCCATGTACAGTACTTCCATTCCTGAAAACAGAAATCAAAGATGGCACCTATGCTACTTTTTACTGGAGTTCTGACGGCACAGAGTGGGAACAGGTACCCGTAGATAAGAACGGCAGAGACCTCTCCCCTTTAGTCAGATGGGACAGAGTCGCCCGCCCCGGCCTTTACCATCAGGGACCAACCGGTGAACCGGGTATCTTCCAGTATTTCAACATGGAGTACAAAACATTATAAGAAGCTCCCCCTCCGGGGAAGTGGAGGGGGCTTCTCTTAAAACAACGGCAGTTTATAAATAAACCCAACTGAAATACGATGGGTGTTGTAGTTGGTATGTCCCGGTTCTTTTCCTTTTCCGGTAAAATCATAGGAACGGCCTACATAGGTTAAGAAGAAATGAAGGTTACTGTTTTTTACCGGATAATATTCCAGACCGGCCAGATAGCCATACGATGTACGATATTTTCCTTTTTCAATATCTCCACCCGCTTTCGTAACCGAAGCAGTTTCATACATGCCCTGTACAAAAACATTCCATTGAGGCTGAAAACAATAATTCAGTTTGGAGACTACTGCCCTATAGCCTGCATCAAATGCTTTCCGGTCTTCTCCTATCCTTTCTGAAGGAATCAGAGAAGTAATGATTCCCTTCCGGTCAATATCTTCATTGGAATACATAAAATCGAGGAACATACCAAACCGTCCCAGATTCAATTGATTCCCCAACGCATAGTAATACATCCACTTGCCCTGCGCTTGATTCATTGCCGACACCGACCAGCGGGTCAGGTAGTTCTCATTAAAATTCCCATTCCAGTTCAGGGTATACACCAAAGGTAACTTAGCCGCCCGTATAGCAGGAGAAGTCCCATACGTATCCTGTGTAGAGGAAATAAGGCTGTTCAGTATCTGCAACTGGAACTCATGTTGCGGAAACGGAGTATACGTAACATTCATCCCGGTCATAAAATTACTCATATACTCAAGGATGTCACTATACTCATAAATCCCGATTGGGTTCAGATCAAACTCAATCCCTCCATAAGCCGCGCATTGTTTACCGGCAAAAAGAGAAAATTTATCCGAAAGTTTTATTCCGATACCGGCCACATCAATCGATGCCGGCAGATTATCCACTTTGTCTCCTCCTGTATTAGGGCGGTTTAACCGCTGGCGATAGCGATAAGACAACCAATCATTTAATTGTCCCCGGGCTTCGAGCCGGAGTTCCCGCATCCGGAACGCTCCGTTTTCAAAGCCATCCCGAAAGTTCATATCAAAACTTCCGTGTGTATCCAGCGATAAGTTAAATTTATCGCTCTTTTTCTTTACCTGGGTAAACTCTTCTAAAAGAGACTTTTCATCCTGTATGCCTGCCGTTTGGGCAGACGCAACCACACACCCTCCCACCAGGGAAAGGATAAAGATCATTTTTTTCATTGTGACGATTAAAATTGAGAATACTGTTAGTGAGGCTTAGCGTTTAAAACCTGTTTTACATCAAAACGGAATCAATATTCATTAAAATACTGCTGGATCCGGCGGTAATCATTTGTACGGGTTAATGCCAGCATCAGAAGGATTCGTGCTTTCTGAGGATTTAACTCCTGGGATGCTATAAATCCATACCGGTCATCATCCACTTCCGCATCCAGCGTAACCGGTCCGGTCGGTACCCGTGAAGCGCGAACCACCTGGATGCCTTTTGCCCGGGCCTGTTCGAGCACAGGGAAAATATGCGTATGGATATTCCCGTTTCCCACACCGGCATGTACTATGCCCCGGTAACCGTTATTCAACATAGGTTCCACCATATCCGCTTCTATATTTGAATAACTATACACAATCCCGACTTTAGGAAGCGTGTCAAGCGTCGTTACATCAAAAACAGAAAAAGTGGTATGCTTTTTCAACGACACCTGGTCATAATGAACCTTTCCATTGTAAACTGTTCCCAATGCTCCTGAATTAGGAGACTGAAATGTTTGTACATTTGTTGTATTCATTTTTACAACCGAATGAGCATCCAGAATCAATCCGTTCATAGCCACCACCACCCCTTTCCCTTTTGATTCGGGAGCGGATGCGACAACAACAGCGTCATACAGATTCAAGGGACCGTCCGCACTCAATGCGGTAGAGGGACGCATCGCTCCGACTAATACAACCGGCTTACCGGTTTTCACCGTCAACGTGAGGAAATAAGCCGTTTCTTCCATGGTATCCGTTCCATGCGTAATTACAATCCCATCCACCTCGTCCTGTTCTGCCAGTTCCTGGATCCGTTTAGCCAGTATCAGCCATACTTCATCCGTCATGTCCTGGGAACCAATCCGCACCACCTGTTCACCAGTTACCTGGGCGATCTCGCTGATCTCAGGCACAGCATCCAGTAACGTACCGATAGCCACCTGTCCGGCGGTATAATTTGTCTGCGTTGAAGAGGCGCCGGTACCGGCAATAGTACCTCCGGTTGCCAGGATATGAATGTTAGGCTTCTGTGCCCAACCAGTGATAACCGCACACCAAACAGTCATCATAAGAAACAATCTTCTTACCATTTTACACTTTACTTAAAAAATTATTGAAATAAGATTTCTATATAAATCATTTATGAGGATACTATCCAGTTTCAGCATTTATCTAATTTCTTACCGGAGTACAAAACTATATCATCTTCCTGTTAAAAACAAAAGTGAAGGCGTCTGAGATACACTTTTAACAGAAAACAGCTTTTTTAAACATCCGGCTCACTCCTTCAGGTAATCGGCGATGGAAAGAAAATTGCGTTCAAGTAAAAACATGTTACGGGCCATGAATGTAAAAAATTCTCCCCAGTCCTGCCGGCGGTGCATATCAATCCCCTCTTTGGAAAGATACACCCGGCATACCTGGTTACCGGTTTCACGAACATAGCAAAGATCCCAGATCAATTCGCCCGGCAGATCCTGTTGCAGGGCCTCCTGATACCAGGTGAGTTTTTCATACATTCCCAGGCGGTCTTCCTCCCGCCGGTGATTCACCTCCAGAATCACATACGCCCCTTTCCGGTTTGCATCAAATTTGAGTTCTACCCCTTTCACCTTTGTATTATACAAGACCCATACTTTTTTGCGATCGCACAAATAAGGCTGTATTTCACAGAAAAGCGCAAAACTTTCCCAGAATTCTTTCTTTAATTCTTTTAATTCCTCTTTGCTATACATGGATTGTCACCCGGTTCCTCCGGCAGTCAGTAGTGGATAAATAGTAGTTAGCAGATTCTCTACCAACTACCAACTACTAACTACTTTAAATTAATGATATATTTCTTCCTTCCCGACCTTGATAATTTTACCGAAGGCAGCCAGTTTTTTGAGGTCAAATTTCTTTGTATTTCCAACGATAATATAACTAACCGGACGGTTACTGATCTGTTCTTCATAAAAACGAACCACATCATCCATACCCAATTGATCCATCGATTCCACTAATCCTTTGTTAGGATCTTCCCTGTATCCTTCTTCCAGCAGGGAAGCGACCTTCTCCGGAATCTTCCGGAAAGAAGGATAATTATTGACCGCATGATTGATAATAGTCTGCTTCACCGCATTGATCCGTTCCGGTTTCACCGGCATCTTCCGGATCAGTGAATCGAGTACTGTTAACGCATCTAAAGTTTTATCCGCCTGAGTAGATAACAGGGTAGTCATTTCACCCGGTTCATTCCCCAACAGGAACGGCGGCAACTTATAACGGGCAGATGTGCGATAAGCAAAAGAGCGAAATTCCCGGATCTCCTGGAACATTAAAGAGGACATATCTCCACCGAAATAGCCTGAAAATAGTTTAGAAATATACCGGTCTGTCATATCCGGCACTGGTTCCCCTTTTACATACCCGTAGATAATACATTGAGCCGCGTCTGAAGTATGATAAAGATAAACCGTGGGGTCTTTCTGGTCGGAAAGAGCACGGTAGACAGGTCCTTTACACGCCTTTTTGATCTGGTTAACCGGTAAGACCGTAGTCAATTCGGAAGCGACTGTGACCGCCTCCATCGTACCGCAATAATAGAATTCACATCCCACCTTCTGTACTTCACGGAAGGCCTTGATGAGGTCCTTGCCTTTCAGTTTCTTAATTTCATTCAGGGAAAGTTTATTCAGATAGGTGGACTGGTCCCCATATTTAACCTTTTCCATCAAAGCATGCGCCAGATTATCTGTTGATTTAAAGAATGCTTTCCGCATAATTTTTTCTTCATCCACCAATTGCTTCAATTTCTTATCATCCGGTTTTGCCTCTCTCAGGAAAACAGACACCAGCTCCAGGGTTTCCCGGAACTGGGGATCAAATCCGCTTATCCGTACAACAAAGCAATCATCTCCCGCGTCAAAGGTGAGGGTACTCCCTAACTCCTGCAATTTACCCCGGAACTGATCAAACGAAAGAGACTCTGTACCCAGTAGCGGGAGATAAGCCGCCAGTTGGGAAACCACCGGTTTTTCCCACCGTCCCACACCATACGCAATATCCAGTGTAAAAATATCATTGACCGGATTTGGAGTAGCATACAGAACAGCATAAGGAGACAACTCCGTCCTTACCGCATCTTTCTGTAAATCCAGAAAACGGGGCTGCATCTCTTTTACCGGCAACTCCTCCAGTGTCTCCGCATAGGCCGACACGACTTCCGCATGCCGGGGTACAATCGGTTTAAACCCGGGCTTGGGAAGATTATCTTTCGGATATTTACCGGTTGATTTATTAACATACAGATAGTTTTCTGTAAAGTATTTCTGAGCTGTCCGGATGATATCATCCCGGTTTAGAGAATCAATCCGTTCGATTTCCCGGAGGTATTCTTCCCACTCTTTTCCCTGTGAGAAAAGGGTAACCATCGCTTCGGCACGTGAACTGATATCTTCCAGCCGGGACATATATTTCCGTTTCTGTTCCAGTTTCAGACTCTTAAACATCTCATCCGTAAAATCCCCGTCTTTGATCCGGTTGATCTCACGCCATAACAACTCCTTTGCCTGGGTACGGGTCTGGAACACCAGTTTCGGAATACCTATCACAGCCAGAATACCGGCGTCATTCAGATTCTCATTTACTGTCATAGCCGCCATCAGTTTCCGGTCCACCATCAGTTTATCCAGATAACCTGTTCCATTGGAATTGTTGAGTAAGCCCATAACTATATTCAACGCCACCTGGTCCGGGTGGTTCGCAGGAACGCCCCGGAAGCCAAGACCGGCCACATTCACGATTGGAATAGGGAATTTAACCGTAAAACGCTCTTCCCCGGCAAATGCAGGTAACTCTACCACCTCTTTTTTTGGAGCCTCACCGGTACGGATACGTGAAAATGTTTTTTCCAGAATGGGTAAAACCTCTTCAGTAGAAAAATCTCCACTTAGAATCACTCCCATATTAGAAGCCACATAATAGGCTTCAAAAAACGTTTGCATTTCGGTCAGACTCGGATTCTTAAGGCTTTCCGTACTTCCCAGGATCGGGTAGGCATACGGATGAGGGAGGAAATAACGCTCCATCAGTTTATCCACGGCATCCCGTCCGATAAAGTCATGGTACATATTCTTCTCCTCATACACCGTTTCCAGTTCATTCTGGAACATACGGAACACCGGATGGATCAACCGTTCACTGTTTAACTCCGCCCACTGCGCAAAATAGGAGGGAGAGAACGTATTCATATACACTGTATAGTCATAGGATGTCCCGGCATTCAGCTGCGTACCTCCATACCGGGAGATCAGCCGGTTGAACTCATTGGGAATGACATAGTCCGCCGCTTTCAGGCTGAGTTCATTGATCTCTTTCTGGATCGCCTCCCGTTTCTTTGGGTCCTGTTGGGCTCCCAGTTCATCATATTTAGCTGCGATTGAATCCAGATAGACTTTTTCACTCTCATAATCTATCGTCCCTATCTTATCCGTTCCCTTAAACATGATGTGCTCAAAATAATGGGCAATTCCTGTATTGGGCGAATCTTTAGCGCCTGCTTTTACAACAACAGCTCCAAATATTTTCGGTTGAGTATGATCTTCATTAAGCCAAACGGTTAATCCATTGCTGAGTATATGTTCTGTTACCTCTAAGCTCTTATGTATCTGCGATGTCAGCATCGCCGGGCTTACTGCAAGTAGTGTCATAAAAAATATACGTTTCATCTGTTTGGTAAGGTCTTTCTTTACCTACCGGCAAATTTGCTTATGCAAATATACCTTTTTCTACGCAGTTAACCTCTATTTTTCTTATTTTTACACACAACAAATACTAAACAATATAGTTATGGATTCAATACAGCAATGGCTTAGTCATCTTTTAGTCAAATGGGGTATCATCAGCGATACGGCCAGTCACGTAGATAATATCATCATCCTGGGAGTCATCATCCTGTTGGCATTTCTGGTAGATTATATCTGCCGCTATTTTTTCCTGAACGCATTACGCCGGATCGCCCGGAAAACCAAAAACGAATGGGATGACCTGATTGTTGACCGGAAAGTGATTAATAAACTAATGCACATTATTCCGGCTGTCCTGATCTATGCCCTGTTACCTATCGCCTTTCCCCAATCCGGATACGCGGAAATACTTGACTTTCTGCTCCGGATGTGTATGATCTACATCATCGCTGTTTCCCTCCGTTTTATCAATGCATCCCTTACTCTGTTACATGAAGTTTACAGCATGCAGGATAAAAAGGGTAACAAATCCATTAAAGGGTTTGTACAGATCATCCAGGTGGCTCTCTGGTTTATCGGAGCGATCATTGTAATCGGCATCCTGATCAATAAATCACCTACTACCCTTTTTGCCGGACTGGGAGCCTCGGCCGCTATCCTGACCCTTGTATTCAAAGACACCATTGTGGGGTTTGTCGCAGGTATCCAGTTATCCGCCAATGATATGTTGCGTCCGGGCGACTGGATCACAATGGATAAATATGCAGCTGACGGAACAGTGATAGATGTCACTCTCCATGCGATCAAGGTACGTAACTTTGATAAAACCATCACGACGATCCCCCCTTACGCATTGGTGAATGATTCGTTCCAAAACTGGCGGGGTATGTTCGATTCGGGGGGCCGGCGCGTCAAACGGTCCGTATTTATTGATATGAACAGTGTTAAATTCTGCACGCCGGAAATGCTGGAAAAATTCCGTAAAATATCCCTGTTATCCGACTACCTGAATAACAAAGAAAAAGAACTGAATGAATACAATGAAACCCATCATATTGATTCATCGGTATGGGTAAACGGACGGCGCCAAACCAACCTCGGTGTATTCCGGGCTTACCTGGCCAGCTACCTGAAACATCATCCCCATGTACACCGGGAATTCTATTGTATGGTACGTCACCTGCAACCTACCGAAAAAGGGATCCCCATTGAACTCTATTTCTTCTCTACGATCACCGACTGGGTCACCTACGAAGGGATCCAGGCCGATGTCTTCGATCACGTGCTGGCCGTTATTCCGGAATTTGAATTAAGCGTCTTCCAGAACGTCTCCGGCAGCGACCTCCGCCAAATCGGAAAGGAATTGATCAGGAGGGAAATCGGGTGAGTGATTTAGAAATGTGTCCCTCAGTCCATCACAATCCGTTAGCCTGATTTTCTGATCAGGCCAACGAATGTGTATAACTTTTTACTTTCTTATGGGTAACTCTGAGTCATTGGGACCCATGCCTTTTGCGGGACGGGTGAATAGTTGTTTATATTCGGTGTTCTCATTGAAGAACCCGCAGTTTTTGAGGAAAAACTGGTCTCCGTCCAGTCCGCCGGCATAATCAACCCGCACCTGGGCTGCCGCGGTAGCATCATAGGTGAACTGGGCTTCGGTCAGTTCAATCCACTCTCCCTGCGCGGTACGTACCCACTGGTTACCGAAATTTACTTTACGGGTGATATATCCCTGCTGGGTGATAAAGTTTTCCAGGAAAGAATGAGCCCCTTTGTACCAGGTATCTGTTTTCGGGCGGCTGAATCCGGCTACCATTTTCCACTCCTGTATTTCCGGGTCAAAGAACCAGGCATGATACTGTGTGTTGCCTTTTCCATCCGGACGGACGTGGGTCAGAAAACGATAAGTGATACCTGCTTTCCAGGGATAGACCAGATAACTCTGCCCTCCTGACCCTTCATTACCGAATTCACCGGTATACACTCCTTCTCCTTTTCCTAACAAACGGATTTTTTCATCCTCGGGGATCTCTTCCGGATTATCGGTATTGAACGGACTCCATACGGAGAACAGAATACGGCGTTCCGTCTCACTGTTTACCTGGATGCCACAATAGCCTTCCCCAAATCCATTCGCCATAAAATAACTGCCGGTCACATCCTCCCCTTCCGGCACAGTGATTTCGTTATAGAAATACTCTACGTCTTCCTCCGGTAAAGTATATTTCAAATGTACCGACGGTCCACGCAGTCCCCAATACGTTTCAAAATTACGGACAAAATTCAGCGGTTCAGCGGCAGCTTCACCATCAATAAGCAACTCAGCCAAATGAGGATATTCCGTCCCCTGTTTTGAAACACCTTTCAGATC
>JAJQES010000303.1 GCA_021201565.1 Tannerellaceae bacterium | reverse complement strand
CTCTTATCCACTTAATTTGATGGATATATGAATTATTTACTGAATTATAATCTATTGTATTAACCCTATCTTATTTTAGCCATGAAAAAAGTTGACTCCGTTATATCTTTGATTTGCTCTTTGTCTAAGTCAGAAAAAAAGCATTTTTATTCCCATGTTGTAAAAGATAATACAGAAAAAGATTATCTGGTCATTTATGATATTATTGTTTCGGGACAGGCACAAACCGGACGAGAGGTGAAACAGGTTTTTTATGAGCATCGTCCTCAGGGTTCTTTTGAAGTATCTATCCAATATTTGTATGAACGTTTGGTAGAAACCCTGGTCCTGTTAAGAAGGAAAAAAGATGTATGGTATGATCTGTATACGAATATCTGTAAAGCCCGGATGTTGTATGAACGGTCACTTTTCCATGAGAGTTTTGAGTTATTGGAAGAGACGGTTGAATTGGCAAAACAGTATGAAAACAATGAAGCTCTTTCAGTTGCTTTAAAGTTGCAGCAGGAATATTTGCTGTCTCTTCATTTTCCGGCGGTAACAAGGGAAGAATTATCTTCACTGAATGTTTTCCAACAGACGGCTTTTCAGAAAAATACTGAAATAGCAGAATACTTTTCTCTCTATATGTTATTACGGTATTATTTATCCGGTAAGGGGAATCTGTCAGAAAAAGAAAGACAAAAAGAAATTGAAAAAGTATGGACTAAAGGGTTAGCTCTGTATGCTTCCTGTCAATCAACGGATTTTGAATTGAAGAAGATCCATACCTTTTTCCAGGTCTATTATCTGATAGATAAACAGGATAATAAAGAGGTGATTCGTTTACTAAAAGAGATTGCCGGACAGATGGAAAAGAGTAAACAATTGTGGACTACTCCTCCGGTGGATTATCTTGTACTGCTGGAAGAAATACTGAAATTGGTGTGTTTGACCGGAGAGTATGGGGAGTTGGCCGGTTTCCTGAAACGGTTAAAGCGGTTGGAAAAAAGTAATTCCCTGGAGTTTCAGATAAATGTACGTTGTGTCTTATTCCGGTATGAAGTAACACCATATTTAAAGAAGGGTGATTTTCAAATGTGTCAGAAGATCATGAAAAGCTATCAATCTACCCTCTTTAAGAAAGACCAGTGGCTTACTCCTTTACGTAAGAATGAGTTATTTTTATATGCAGCCTTAATCTATCTGGGATTGCAGGATTATAAAAAAGCCAGGAGAGAGCTTGCGCAATTGACGTTCGAGAACACCATTGATTTCTTTCCGTTAAGACGTGTCATCCGGTTACTTCATTTAATCTTATTGTATGAAGCAAAGGAGTATGAACAGGTAAGAGAAGAGTCCCGTGTTATCAGAAGAGGGGTTACATTAAAAAAAGAGGAAGGGTTTAAGACAGAATACCGGCTCATGTGGTTTATGACTAAAAGAGATTTGCCTGTATTAAAGAAAGAACGGGAAGCTTTCTGGAAGAAACTATCTGTGGAATTCCAGGAATTATATGCAGATAAATGTGAAAAACAGTTGTTGCAGATTTTTGACTTTACGGCCTGGATAGAGGCTAAATTATTGAGAAAATCTTTGTCGGAGGTATTGGCAGAGCGGCACGTTTCTGTATGTTGATAGCAGACTGGGAGGTGTAAATTAAAACAGGATGGTGAAGCGGGTCCATTTGTTTTGTGTAGCCAGGTTGAAGCTGCAATTATGGTTGCTGAGTACTTCCCGTATGAATAATAGTCCGATTCCCTGACCGGATGTTTTCGTTGTGAAAAAGGGTGTGAATATTTTTTCCTGTATTTCTGAAGGAATACCGGGGCCATTGTCTGCAATAATAAGTGAGAGAGGAGAAGAAGAGGTTTGAATACGAATCTCTCCCTGTCTGTCAATTGACTCATACGCATTTTTTATGATATTGACTAATACCTGCTCAAATTGTATCCGGTCGATCTGAACGACCGGATTCTCTTTTGCTAAAGAGAGGGTTAACCGGATGTCTCTTTGTTGACATTCTATCCGGACCAATGCATTTACGGAACTGATTAATTCATGGAGCGAAACCGGGGCGACAGATGGAGCCGGAATTCTTACTATATGTGCCAGGTTGTGTGTGAATTGTACCAGGTGGTTGCAACGTTCAAAGGAGGCATTTACCGCGGGTAAAACCTCTCTCCATTCTTCCTCGTCTTCCTGGGTAAATATATCTGAGACTACATTTAATGTGGAACTGATGGCTCCTATGGAGTTATTGACTTCATGGGACATCATACGTATAATACGTTCGTAGGATTCTTTTTCTATTTTTCTCAGTTCATTTGTTAGCTCTTCTATTAAAATAAAATGGTGATCAAATCCTTTGTCTATAAAAGAGGAACGGATGCAACGATAGGCGGAGAATCCTTTACCTCTTAGTATGGTATCTTCTTTTTGCCGGAGATTTGCCAGTAAGGGGGCTAAATCAAAATTTGCCTGGTCCAGTTTTTTCCCTTTTACATCTGAGAGATGGGCTATTCTCAGAATCCTCAGTCCGGCGGGATTTATATCAGCGATCCGTTTGTCCATGTCCAGTATGATGATTCCTTGTGGAGAAGCTTCTATCAATAAATCCAGAAAATGATTTTTTTCTCTCACAGCCAATCGTTCATTCCTGAGGTGAGTAATCATTTTATTGAATAATTCTATGATCAGATTAGCTTCCCTGTTTTTTACAGGATATAAATAGGTGGAAAAATCCTGTTCTTTTAATAGCTGAATGCCGTTTTTCAAAAGTTCAAAGGGATAGATCAATGTTTTATACAGGAATATTGAAAACAAAATAGTGGTAATAGCCATGGTTTGCATCAGCCAGAAGGGAAAAGAACCTTCCGGATAAAGGAGAAAGGCGCCTCCGGCCAGTAGGCCGGCCACAAAAAACACGATGACGATGAATGTCCGCTTTTGTCCCATCTATTTCTGATTAACCGGGTAAATGTATCTTATATTTTTCCAGGCGGCGGTAAAGGGCCTGACGGCTGATACCTAATACGTGGGCAATTTTTGAATGATTGTTACCATATAAAGAGATCGCCTGATGGATCATTTCTCTCTCAACGGTCTCCAGTGTTTTCAATCTGGCACCGCCCCTCCCGGAAATTTGAGGGGTTTCTGTGTATTGTGCCTGGAAATCTTTTTCAGTTAATCGTTTATTCCCGGAAATGAGAAGAGTCCGTTCTACTAAATTCTTTAATTCACGGATGTTACCCGGATAAGGTAAGTTTTGTAAAAAATCCATTGCTTCCGGTGTAATTTCAGCTTTTTCCTCTCTCAGCAAAGTAGCTTGTTGAGTTATAAAATGATTGACCAGTAAAGGAATGTCTTCAGGGCGTTCCCGGAGAGCCGGTATACGGATTGTAATAAGGTTGATCCGGTAGTACAGGTCTTCCCTGAATGTACCCTGTGCTACCATTTCGGGCAACGACTTGTTGGTTGCACATATGATCCGGGTATCAATTTGCCTGGAACGGCTTTCTCCTAATGGTTCAAATGTCTGATCCTGTAAAACCCGCAATAGTTTTACCTGGCATACTAAATCCAGCTCTCCTATTTCATCCAGAAAGATAGTGCCTTTGTCTGCCATTTCAAACCGGCCGGTCCGGTCATACAGTGCGTCTGTAAAAGCACCTTTTTTATGTCCGAACATTTCGCTTTCAAAAAGTGATTGTGAGATTCCCCCTAAGTTTACTTTCACAAAAGGGGTTGTCTTACGTGAACTGTTTTCGTGAATGGCTTCTGCAACCAGCTCTTTTCCTGTACCGCTTTCGCCGGTAATCAGGACGGGAGCTTGTGTTCCGGCAATCCGCTTTACTGTATCAAGTGCCTGAAGCAGGAGCGGAGAACGTCCTATGATAGAAGGAAATTGTAGTTCCATTTCTATTTTATCCGTATGTAGCCGGATGGCTGTCTCTATGTTTTTTAATAAAGCCAGGTTGTTCCAGGGTTTGGTAATAAAATCAAAGGCACCGGCCCGCATTCCCTGTACAGCCAGGTCAATGGAGCCCCATGCTGTGATCAGGATAACGGGAACTGCCGGACAGAAGACTTTCACCTGCTTTAATAACTGTAACCCCTCTTCACCGGTCGTTGTTTGGGAATAATTCATATCCATCAGGAGCAGATGGGGGGTAGAGGTGCGAACAAATTGAATTGTCTCTTCGCGGGTAGCTACTGCTGCAACTAAATAGCCGGCCCGTTTCAGTACCATGCTAAGTGTGGTACGTATGGTTACATCATCATCGCATATAAGTATAAGCGGTTTTTCTGCCATATTCCTCTTCTTATTCCGTTTTGTAAAGATACAGATATAAATGGAGATTTACTACCGATTCATTTATTTACTCTTCTCTCAATGCTTCGGCAGGTTGTACCATAGAGGCACGCCGGGCAGGATACCAGACCGCGAGAATGGAAACCGTAGCTAATAATCCAAAAGTGATGAGATAAACTGTTACTTCTTTCTGTAAGTATGCCCATAAAAGAGTACACATCTGTTGTTGGTCTTTCATGAGTGGAATGGATCCAATGTTATTCCAATTGCTTGTAGGAATTCCCAAACTATTCAATAAATCATATTTATTCAGGTATATACAGATATTTAGTGCAACAAGGCTTGCAAAAAAGAGGATACATAGAGTTTCCATATAAAGCATTTTCCTTACTTCATAGGGTTTTGCACCCAGGGTGATCCGCAATCCTATTTCGCCCCGCCTCGCCTGTGTACGGTACCAGAAGGTACCGATAACTCCCAGAAAAATATTGATAATCAGAAAAAAGGTGATGGCATACACACTATTTAGCTTATCGGCTGTACCATAATTCTCCAGAGAATCTTTTTCCATCTTTTGCAGAGGGGTAATGGATGTGAAAATATAGGGATCCAATGAAAGCTGAGTTCTCATTTCTTTTAAAAAACGTTCCGGAAAATCTTTAGAAATACCTGGTTTGGTCCGGATTGTTATACTTGAATTGGATAGAGTAAAATATCCTTCGGGTTTAACCCGCCACATGGTTGCTGTGTATCGATCGTAAAAAGAATCTTTTACCGGACAAAGAATGCCGGTAACTATCCTGTGCTGGTCTTTGTCTGGCCCGTGTTCTAACCGGATTACTTTTTCAATAGGGTAGGGAGTTCCATTATGTATTCCTATGCTTTTATGTGTGTCAGGACTAAGTAATATTTCCTCTTCCTGACCGCTATAACCGGGATCGGGGATCCGGCCGCTTTTGAGCTTTAATTTAAAGACCTCAAAAAAACTAAGATCTACCCGCCTGTCGCGAATCCCAATATAAAAACTATCCGGTTGTACCATCAATCCTGTACCATAACTATTTCCATAAGGCATAGCTGCTTCCGAAATAGAAACACTTTCGACTTCAGGATGTCTGCGTATGCGGTCCAGAACCTGGGTGGTGAGTGCAGGTTCGTCTATTTCTTCCTCCATACTTTTTTGGAGGCTTTTTACCATCTGCAGATAATAGGTGTTTTCAAAGTTAAAACCTTTAGGTTCCAGGTAGGAGCGACCCATATAATAGAGATAGTCACAACAAAACCAAAGTACACAAAAAATGAATATATATTCCAGGAATAGCCATCCATTGGCTTTCCGTTCGTTCCAGATAATGGTAAGAATATGTCGTATCATACGTTTTTATCGTTTTGAGTGATTGAATGGATAATGGGAAAATTAGCTGCCCGCCAGGCAGGTAAACCTGCTGAGATAAGATTAAGCAAAATACAGGTAAGACAAATCGCTGAAATAACCGGGAAAGAGATGAGGGTATTAAAAGGGATAGGCTCTTCTGCGGGAATACCGAGCATCCATCTTCGCATGTTGAAAATTACAATATAGGACAATAAGAATCCGATTATTCCACCTATTACGGAAGTGATCAGATTTTCAAAAAGGACCTGTATCAGAAGGATATGGCGTTTAGCGCCAAATGCTTTCCGGATACCGATTTCTTCCATTCGTTTTTTGATACGGGATAAACTTAACCCGGATAAATTAATTGCCGGTATTAATAGAAGCAACAGAAGAATAAAGATACGTTGCCGGTATTGTATACGGATATTTTTTGAAATACCTCCGGCATCTTGTCCGTAGGGTTTACCCATGTATTCTCTGTGAGTAGTAGGAAAATTAAAAGATATGGACCAGTTTCCACGGCTATCCAGGTATTTCTTTTCTGCTGTTTTGATCTCTTCCAGAAGGGTAGGATACTCTTTTTTATCTTTTAACACCATGATCACAGTACAACCTCCCTGCCATATTTCGTCTGATGTAACAGGGATCCAGACATCTCCGGAGGAGGCTGAGAAAATAGCGGATACATCTTTGACAACTCCTACCATCCGGTAAGGTAATTCGTAAATTTCAAATGTTTGTCCGAGTGCCCTTTCTCCACGAAATAATTTTTGTGCCATACTTTCAGAGATTACCGCATCCCGTACACCGGATTCAACGGTTTCTCTTGTAAACGGCCCTCCTGCTATAAAAGAGAGAGAGAACATTCGCCAGAAGTTATTGTCGGTCGCTCTGACGATTGCCGGTATAAATTCGTCCGAGTTAGTCGCATTCAGTAAAATTTTCTCTTGTCTCCATTTAAAGGGAGTTGTCACACATATTATTTCAGGAGTTTTCATGTCAGCCAGAAATTCTTTATAAACAGGAAAAGTGACATCTCCTGTTATTGTATGATTTTTGGTAGTGTCTTTTTCTAACTGATGATGTAAATAGTAAGTGCGTGCCCGGTGTCTTTCGGGATCTACTGAAATATTTTTTATCTCTTCAGATACGATGATAGTCATGATCATCATAATAGCCAGCGCAGTACCGGTAATTGCAATGATACTCATAAAGAGATTTTGACGGAGCATCTGAATAGCTTGCTTAAAATATATTTTATACATGTGGGTATCGTTTTATTGTTTCTTATTCTATCCGGCGGCCATCAAAGAACCGGATAGTCCGTTGTGTTTTTTCTGCAATATGCTCATCATGAGTCACCATAACAATCGTAGTTCCTTCTTCATTGAGTTGAAAGAGAAGGTCCATGATTTCTGCGCCCATTTTACTATCCAGGTTTCCGGTGGGCTCATCCGCCAGGAGAATTTGTGGCTTTCCTATAATGGCACGTGCAATGGCAACCCGTTGGCATTGTCCACCTGAAAGTTGAGAGGGAAAATGCTTCATGCGATGGGATAAATTTACTTTTTCTAAAACCTCTTTTGCGGCTTCCCGGCGGTTTTTTTCGTTAGATTTCCGGTAAAGTAGTGGAAGCTCCACATTATCTAATACATTCAGTGAGTTGATCAGATGAAAACTTTGAAAAACGAATCCCAGTGTCCTGTTACGAAATTCTGCCATTTCTCCGTCTTTCATATAGGTTGTTTCGATATTATTTATTTTAACTCTACCTTCTGACGGAAGATCCAATAAGCCCATAATGTTCAGTAGGGTACTTTTTCCGCACCCGGAAGGACCCATCACTGAAATAAACTCTCCTTTTTTTATTTGTAAGTTTACATTTTCTAATGCCAGTGTTTCTACCTCTTTGGTTCTGTAAAGTTTGGTGATATTTTCCAGATGAATAATTGCCATACAGTTTGTTTTTTGATTTTTACCTGTACAGGAGCAAAAGATGTGCCATTGGTATTAAGATGTTTATATATAGTGTTTTATGGGTTATGTGTCTGTCCGGATACGGACAAGTGTGTCCGTGGGAAAAGAAATTTGCAGATCATAAATGAATTTTTTTTATCTTCGTGCAGAATTAGATAACCGTTTTAAATATTTATACGAAAGAGGGAGAAGAGTCCCCCTTATTGAATTTGATACTAACCGATGCATACAATTTTTGATCATAGTCAACATTTTGTAGAAGAATTAGCTATTCTGCAAACCATATCTTCTTATGAACATTTCCCACTTTGTATAGAAGACGAGTTTGGAAAAGTAATAAAAGGAAAGATTCATATAAAAGAAGGTAAGTATTTTCTGGAGTTGCCGGTCAGACTTTCTACCGGACGGATAACTATTCGTTTTTCGGAACTTTTGTCTGTAAAAGCGTCTGTCCATTTGAAGGATATTTCTGTTTCAATTTTTCCGGAAAAGAGTGAGGAGAAATTTGTCTATTCCATTCTTACCATGGAAAATGGCAATGTAAAAGAAGATGGATGGTGTCAGTGCTTTCTCCCTGTTTCCAGAGAAAACCTATTGTTTTTACTCCACCATTTCCGGAAGATGTTTTCTCTGTCAGAAAGTAATAAATATTTGAATCCTTATTTCCAAGTAGATAATAGCCCTTATCCGTTTTTTATCTTTTGTTTGAATAATGGAAGTAGAAATTATCTTTTAATAAAAACAAACGAAGGGTTGCCCTTCTGTGAGTTTAAAGAATATTGCGATATTATTTTATCAACCATTTCTTTTGTGACAGGAATCTTTCCGGGTGGAGACATTGTTTATTTTACCGGTCATCAAGGATTTTTCAGAACTTATACAGAGCGTTCTCCCGGGTATTTTCCGCATTTTCAGCTTCATCCTGGTGTGGACTTTTCGCTATCTGATTTTAACGTTCCTGATAATACCTGTTTCTCTGGAAAGGATTTAGGTAGTTTAGTCTCTGCTTTTTACTCGGAACGGTCTTTCTATTTTATTTTTACTCTTTTATTAGAATGTATCACTTCCTGTTCCGGCATTTTAAAACCGGGAATGTTGGCCGTGATAATGGAATCTTTATCAAAACTGATTTGTAAAGAGGAAGAGGGCAAAGTCCGGCCTCTGAAAAACCAGAAGGTATTCCGTGATATAAAGATGACGTTTTATGATTTGCTTTCAACCTACCGGGATGATTTTGAAACGGAAGAAGAATATATAAAGTTTAAACGGAGAATCAGTGAGTTAAATAAACCGGTTAATAAACAGTTTCTGACAAATACCGAAAAGTTATTACAACCTTTTGAGCAGTTAGGAATTATGCTTACATTGGAGGATCGTGAAATCATAGAGCACAGGAATGATCTTTTACACGGGACTTTTCATTTACCGGATGAATCAGGTATAGCCGTAGAGATGGATTATGTGGATCATGTATCTGCTAGGTTGTATACGTTAACGAGTGCACTTATATTAAAATATACAGGATATAGGGGATATATAGTGAATCATTCTGTTTTCTTGAAAAAGATCAGAATGATAAAAACGGATGAACTTCCCTACAGGTGGATATAGATATGAACTCACACTTGTCCGGTGCTTCCTTTATCGTGATTAAAGAGTTTTTTGATATAATAGATACCGAATCCTATTAAAGCTATTACAGCAATGGTGCCTACGATATACATAACCAGTGTGGATACGACTTTTATTCCGATTACCATAAAAACAATAAACAGAATAATGGCGAGAATTCCTATACCGATCAAAACGTTTTTTAATGTGTGCATATTATTTACTTTTTCTCTATAAAAGAGTTTTTTTCCTTTTTGTTTAAAGTAGAGTAGTAATTTGTTTAAAAAATGGTGAACTTCTTCTAACAGAGCAGAAATAAAAAACCGGTATAGAATCCATTCCATAC
>JAJQES010000065.1 GCA_021201565.1 Tannerellaceae bacterium | reverse complement strand
CATTAACAAAATTGTTAATCCTGATTGTTTAGTGTCGTAAAGAAGTTAAAACCAGTTCAATATCATCTGATTATGAAACATTGTTTATTTATAGCAGGTTTGCTGCTTTCTGTTTTTCATCCGGGATATGCCCAGTTAAGCATTGAAGAGTGCTATGAAAAAGCAGAAGCGAATTATCCCCTTATCAGGCAATATGACCTGATTGAAAAATCGAGGGATTATAATTTGTCCAATGCCTCCAAAGGGTATCTGCCCCAGTTTCAGGTAGGGGCACAGGCCACTTATCAATCGGAGGTAACCGACATTCCCATCAGTATAGAAGGGATCACTGTACCGGAGTTAAGCAAAGACCAGTACAAAGCTACGATCGATCTGAACCAGAGCATCTGGGATGGAGGAGCGATCAAAGCGCAGAAAGAAAATATCCGTACGCAGGCGGAGATAGACAAAAAAAACCTGGAAGTTACGTTGTATGCTATCCGGAGCAGAGTGAACCAACTCTATTTCGGTATCCTGCTGTATGATGAAATGCTTGCCCAGAATACTACTTATCTGGCGGATCTGGACCGGAATATCGCACAGGTAGCAGCATATATGATAAACGGATTGGCTAATCAGGCAGATCTGGATGCGGTGGAAGTGGAGAAAGTCAAAACGGCTCAGAACCGGATTGAATTGATCTATAATAAAAGAGCTTACCTGGAAATGTTATCTATTATGATCGGAGAGAAAGTAGACGAAACAACTCCATTGGTAAAACCCGATGGCTGCCTGCCTTATTCTTTAGATATATACAGACCCGAATTAGCCCTGTATGACGCCCAGACCCGGAATCTGGATGCCCGGATCAAAGAGGTGAAAGCCGGACTGATGCCTAAATTTAACCTGTTTGTGACCGGTGGCTATGGCAGGCCCGGATTGAATATGCTGGAAGATAAATTCTCTGCTTATTATATAGGAGGAGTCTCCCTGAACTGGAATCTCGGGAATTTTTATACCAGAAAAAACAATCTGAATAATATAGAGGTAAGCCGGGGGATGATAAAGGCCCAGCGGGAAACATTCCTGTTCAATACGGAATTAGATGTCACTCAAACGGATAATGAAGTTCAGAAGATCAGTCAGTTAGTGAACTCTGACGATGAAATTATCCGGCTGCGCGAATCTGTAAGACGGTCGGCAGAGGTGAAAGTAGCGAATGGCACCATATCCGTATTGGATATGATGAAAGAGGTCAATGCCGAACAGACAGCTATACAGGATAAAATTGTCCACGAAATGCAATTACTACAAGCTATTTATAATTTGAAATATATAACGAATAATTAAGAAATAACGCTATGGGAACGTTTAAGTATCTGATCATAACAGGAGTTTTACTTTTCAGTATGGGGGCTTGTCATAATAAAGGATTAGAATATGACGCATCGGGAGTTTTTGAAGTAACGGAGGTTATTGTCTCTTCGCAAGGAAACGGAGAGATCCTGCAATTTCAACTCATGGAAGGGGATTTGCTGGAAGCTAATCAGGTGGTTGGCCTAATTGACACGACTCAGCTCTATCTCCGCAAAATACAGTTAGAAGCCAGTAAAGAAAGTATAAAAAATAAGAAAACAACTCCTTCCACACAGATCGCGGCTTTACAGCAACAAATAGAAACACAAAAGACAGAACAGCGGCGGTATGAAAACCTGATCGCGTTGAATGCAGCCAATCAAAAACAACTGGACGATATCAATGCACAAATCCAGTTGTTGGAAAGGCAACTGGCTGCCCAATATGAAACCGTTAACAATACAAACAGCAGCCTGACGGAGGAAGGTTCTTCTTTAGTGGCACAGATTGCCCAGTTGCAGGACCAGATCAACAAGTCCGTCATTACCAGCCCTATTAAAGGAACAGTGCTGGCTAAATATGTGGAACAGGGTGAACTGGCTGTTGAAGGAAAAGCCTTATTTAAAGTGGCGGATGTGGAAACCATGTATCTCCGGGCATACATTACAGCCAGCCAGTTGACTATGATAAAAACAGGCCAGGAAGTACAGGTGTATTCGGACTTAGGCGAATCGGACAGCCGGATGTATAACGGAAAAATAACCTGGATATCGGATAAAGCTGAATTTACACCTAAAACAATTCAGACAAGGGATGAACGGGCCAATTTAGTATATGCTGTCAAGATTGAAGTGAGAAATGACGGATATATCAAGAAAGGCATGTATGGAGAAGTCAAATTCTGAACCCATGGTTGCGGTTTCGGTAAAAAATATAAATAAAAAATACGATAAGGTTGTTGCCCTGGATAATATAACATTTGAGGCTAACCAGGGAGAAATCTTTGGGATCATAGGCCCGGACGGGGCAGGTAAGACAACTTTATTCCGCATATTAACGACCTTGTTGCTGGCAGACAGCGGCACGGCAACAGTGGATGGATATGATGTGGTAAAAGATTACAGGAAAATTCGCCGGATCATAGGCTATATGCCGGGTAAGTTTTCTTTGTACCAGGATTTGTCGGTAGAGGAAAATTTAGCATTTTTTGCTACCATATTTAATACCACTATCCAGGAAAACTATAACCTGATCAAAGATATTTACCAGCAGATAGAACCGTTCAAAAACCGGAAAGCCGGAAAATTATCGGGTGGGATGAAGCAGAAATTAGCATTATGCTGCGCATTGATCCATAAACCGACCGTGTTATTCTTAGATGAACCTACGACCGGAGTCGACCCTGTCTCCCGGAAAGAATTCTGGGAAATGCTTAAAAAACTGAAAGAACAGAACATCTCCATTCTGGTATCTACCCCCTATATGGATGAAGCCTCCCTGTGTGACCGCATTGCCTTTATCCAGGATGGTCATTTCCTGAAAATAGATACGCCTGCGGGTATCACTTCGCAGTTTGGTGAAAAACTGTGGGCAGTTGAAGCAGATGATATGTATAAACTGTTGCTGGACCTACGGAGTAATCCGCATGTAAAAAGTAGTTTTACGTTCGGGGAGAATCATCATATTACGGTAGACAATTCGTTGACGATGGAGGATCTGAAAAAGTATCTGTCGGATAAAGGGAATACGACTATTCAGATAAAAGAGATACAACCGGGTATTGAAGATGCTTTCATGCAACTAACAGAAAACAAACAACATGAGTGAAATAGTCATCAGTGCAAAAGAATTGACTAAGAAGTTCGGCAATTTTACGGCGGTCGACCATATTACCTTTGAAGTCAGTAAAGGCGAAATCTTCGGGTTTCTGGGGGCAAACGGAGCCGGTAAAACAACTGCGATGCGGATGTTGTGCGGATTGAGTTATCCTACTTCGGGTAGTGGTACGGTGGCCGGGTTTAATATTAGCAAAGACCAGGAGAAAATAAAGCAGAACATCGGCTACATGAGCCAGAAGTTTTCCCTCTATGAAGATCTGAAAGTCTGGGAGAATATGCGTCTTTTCGGAGGGATTTATGGCATGAAAGAACAGGATATTAAAACAAAGACCGACCAGATACTGGAACACCTGGGGTTTATGGACGAGAAGAATACGCTGGTGCGTGACCTGCCGCTGGGATGGAAACAACGCTTAGCGTTTTCGGTTTCTATTTTCCATACGCCTAAAATTGTATTCTTAGATGAACCGACCGGAGGGGTAGACCCCATTACCCGCCGCCAGTTCTGGGAGATGATCTATGAAGCGGTACACAGTGGAATCACAGTCTTTGTAACCACCCACTATATGGATGAAGCGGAATATTGTGACCGTGTTTCTATTATGGTGGACGGGAAAATTGAAGCATTGGATTCGCCCAAAAAGCTGAAAGAACAAACAAATTCGCAAACGATGGACGAAGTGTTCCAGAAGTTTGCCAGAAAAGCAACACGTAATGCCGATTGATCTATGAAGCAGTTTTTAGCATTTGTAAAAAAAGAGTTTTATCACATTTTCCGGGATACCCGGACGATGCTCATATTGCTTGGGATGCCCATTGTACAGATCATCCTGTTTGGATTTGCCATTACAACAGAAGTAAAAAATACCCGGATTGCCGTATATGACCTGTCCAACGATGTGGTTACTCAACAGATCATCCAGCGGCTGCAGGCCAATACCTATTTTACAGTCGTTGAAAGCGTGGGGAGTCCGGAACGGATGGATGAACTGATGAAAGCCGGGAAGGTGAGTATGGTCGTTGTATTTGATGCGGATTTCGAGTCGAATATGTTGCATACCGGCGAAGCGGCCATCCAGTTAATCGTTGATGCGACCGATCCCAACCAGGCAACCACCATCACCAATTATGCAACCAGCATCATTACCCAGTCTATTCAGGAAATGACTACCGGGTATAGCGCCTCATTCACGATTCTTCCGCAAACCCGGATGCTCTATAATCCCCAGATGGAAGGAGCCTATAACTTTGTTCCGGGTGTGATGGGGCTGATCCTGATGCTGATTTGTGCCATGATGACTTCTATCGCCATTGTAAGGGAAAAAGAAAAGGGGAGTATGGAGATCCTGCTGGCTTCGCCTATTAAGCCTATCTTTATTATTATCGCGAAAGCGGTTCCTTATTTTACCTTGTCTATGGTCAATCTGGTGACCATCCTGCTGTTATCCTTCTTTGTGTTGAAAGTGCCGATTGCAGGAAGTCTGTTCCTTATTATAACAGGATCTCTTTTATTCATTCTGGTGGCCTTGCTGTTAGGTCTTTTGATTTCCAATCTTGTGCAGACCCAGGTGGCCGCCATGCTGATCTCAGGGATGGCCCTGATGATGCCCACCATGCTACTATCCGGTATGATGTTCCCTATTGAAAGTATGCCGGCTGTGCTGCAATGGTTTTCCAGTATCATCCCGGCCAGGTGGTACATTGAAATGATCCGGAAACTGATGATCCAGGGTGTATCCGGGATCTATGTGGTGAAAGAATTTACCGTACTAATAGTCATGATTTTGGTTTTATTGACTATCAGTCTGAAAACATTTAAAACAAGACTATCATCCAATTAATTATACCGTATGATAAAGTATCTGTTAGAAAAAGAATTCAAACAAATAGTCAGGAACCCGTTCATGCCCCGGCTGATCCTCTTCATGCCTGTTATGACGTTGCTGATTATGCCCTGGGCAGCCAACCAGGAGATTAAAAATATCAAATTATCAGTTGTAGATAACGATCATAGTTCGTATTCGGAACGGTTAATTCAAAAGGTCATCGCTTCGGGTTATTTTATCCTGGAAGATTTATCCAATTCAAACGACGAAGCTCTGAAAAGCATTGAGTCGGGGAAAGCGGATCTGATCCTGGACATTTCTCCTGAATTTGAAAAGAACCTGATCAGTACCGGCACGGCGGAAGTGATGATCTCTGCTAATGCCGTCAATGGTACAAAAGGGGGCTTAGGTTCGGGGTATCTGTCCGCTATTATGTCTGATTTTGCAGATGATATTACCACAGAACGGGGGCTTAATGCCGGTACCGGAGTTACACCCGGTATTCAGATTGTGCCTCATAATAAATACAATCTCTATCTGGATTATAAAGTCTTTATGGTGCCTGCGCTGGTGGTGATGTTGTTAACCATGCTTACCGGGTTCCTGCCGGCCCTGAATATTGTTGGGGAGAAAGAGGCCGGAACTATTGAACAGATGAATGTGACTCCGGTAAGCAAATTTACGTTTATCCTGGGTAAACTGATTCCGTACTGGATCATTGGTTTTGTGGTGCTTAGTATCGCGTTTATTCTCGCAGCCCTGGTGTATGGCCTGTATCCGGTCGGTAATCTGCTGACGATTTATTTTTATGCCAGTATCTATATCTTAGTAGTTTCCGGATTAGGCCTGGTTATTTCCAACTACTCCGACACCATGCAGCAGGCCATGTTCGTTATGTTCTTTTTCATGCTGATCCTGATACTGTTAAGCGGATTGTTTACTCCGGTCAGCAGTATGCCGGACTGGGCACAATGGGTCTCCAGGGTCAATCCGTTAAGTTACTTTATCCAGGTGATGCGGGCCATTTACCTGAAAGGGAGTGGTATCCGGGAATTATTGCCCCAGCTCTTTTCATTGCTGGGATTTGCCCTTGTGTTTAACCTGTGGGCTGTGTGGAGTTATAGAAAAAGTAGCTAAGTTTATTTAAAAAGTTGTATCCTTTTCAGGGAAAGATGTGAGCGTCTTTCCCTTTGTTGTCTATGTGGAATAAAAAAATTACCTTTGTGGCAATTTTTTGAGAAGTTTAGAAATTAAACCTTATGAATAAGAAATTTGCTGAATATTCTAAGTTTGACCTCTCAGCAGTCAATAATGAGATTCTGAAGAGATGGCAGGATGGTGATATTTTCCGGAAAAGTCTGGAAATCCGTGAAGATGCACCCTCGTTCATATTTTATGAGGGACCGCCTTCGGCCAATGGTATGCCTGGTATACACCATGTCATAGCCCGCTCGATTAAGGATATTTTTTGTCGCTATAAAACGATGAAGGGGTATCAGGTAAAACGGAAAGCCGGATGGGATACGCACGGTTTGCCGGTTGAACTTGGTGTGGAGAAAGCACTGGGGATTACCAAAGAGGATATTGGCAAAAAAATTTCGGTGGCTGAATATAATGCGGCCTGCCGGAAGGATGTGATGAAATATACCAAAGAGTGGGAAGACCTTACCCAACAAATGGGTTATTGGGTGGATATGGATGATCCGTATATTACTTATGATAACCGGTATATTGAAACACTCTGGTATTTGTTGAAAGAATTATACAAAAAAGGACTTTTATACAAAGGATATACGATCCAGCCTTATTCACCTGCAGCCGGTACCGGACTGAGTACACATGAACTCAATCAGCCGGGTGCTTACCGGGATGTAAAAGATACAACCTGTACGGCCCAATTCCGTATTCTGGACCCAAAACCGGAAATGACCGGACATGGTGAAGCCTTTTTCCTGGCGTGGACAACGACTCCCTGGACACTCCCTTCCAACACAGCATTATGTGTAGGACCGTCTATTACGTATGTGGCCGTGCAGACCTTTAATCCATATACCCATATGCCAATGACGGCAGTGTTGGCAAAAGAGCTGGTTGGTAGTTATTTCAATCCGAAAGCTGACGGTCTGGAATTATCGGATTATAAAGCAGGTGATAAACTGATCCCTTATAAAGTAGTAGCAGAGTGGCAGGGGCCGGAACTGGCCGGTATGCATTATGAGCAACTGATTCCCTGGGTGAATCCGGGAGAAGGTGCTTTCCGGGTAATTACCGGTGATTATGTTACTACGGCTGACGGTACCGGTATTGTACATATCGCACCGACATTTGGTGCGGACGACGACCGGGTGGCCAAAGCAAGTGGTGTACCTCCGTTAATGTTGATTGATAAAGAAGGAAACAGACGTCCAATGGTGGACCTGACCGGTAAATTCTACCTGTTGGAAGACCTGGATGTAGAATTTGTGCAGAAGTGTGTGAATGCGGCAGATTATGATCCTTTCCAGGGACGGTATGTAAAGAATGCATACGATGCGGAACTAACTGACCAGGATGAAACGTTGGATGTAAGTATCTGTATGATGCTCAAAGTCCAGAACCGGGCATTCCGTATTGAAAAGCATGTGCACAACTATCCGCACTGTTGGCGTACTGACAAACCGGTATTATACTATCCGCTGGATAGCTGGTTTATCCGCACTACTGCTTACCGGGAACGTCTGATTGAACTTAATAATACGATTAACTGGAAACCGCAGAGCACTGGTACAGGCCGTTTCGGTAAATGGCTGGAGAATCTGCAGGACTGGAATCTGAGCCGTAGCCGTTACTGGGGTACCCCGCTGCCAATCTGGCGGACTGAAGATGGTGCCGAAGAAATTTGTATCGGTTCAGTGGAAGAATTATATAATGAAATTGAGAAATCAGTTAAGGCCAGGTTGATGGAATCTAATCCGTATGCGGAGATGGGTTTTGTTCCGGGAGATTATGCGAAGGATAATTATAATAAAATAGATCTGCACCGTCCGTATGTAGATGATATTGTATTGGTATCTTCTACGGGGAAACCGATGAAACGGGAAACAGACCTGATTGATGTGTGGTTTGACTCGGGTGCGATGCCTTATGCACAGATTCATTATCCGTTTGAAAATAAAGAGGAGTTTGACGAACGGTTGGTATTCCCGGCTGACTTTATCGCAGAAGGAGTGGACCAGACCCGTGGTTGGTTCTTCACATTACATGCCCTCTCGACAATGGTATTTGACAGTGTTTCGTTCAAAACAGTCATATCAAACGGACTCGTACTGGATAAGAATGGGAATAAGATGTCCAAACGTCTGGGGAATGCTGTTGATCCGTTTGAAACAATTGCTATACACGGATCCGATCCGTTACGCTGGTACATGATCACGAATGCATCTCCGTGGGATAATATTAAGTTTGATCCGGAAGGGCTGGAAGAGGTGCGTCGTAAGTTCTTTGGAACGCTTTATAATACCTATTCTTTCTTTGTTTTATATGCCAATGTGGATGGGTTTGATTATTCCCAACCGGATGTGCCGTTGGCGGAACGTCCGGAGATTGACCGCTGGATTCTTTCCCTGCTTAATACACTGGTGAAAGAGGTGGACGGTTATCTGGAAAGCTATGAACCGACGCGTGCGGGACGTGCCATTGCCGAATTTGTGAATGATAATCTGAGTAACTGGTATGTGCGTTTGAACCGCCGCCGTTTCTGGGGTGGAGGAATGACTACTGATAAATTATCAGCTTTCCAGACCTTATATACAGCACTGGAAACTGTAGCCAAACTGATGGCCCCGATTGCGCCTTTTTATGCCGATCAGCTTTTTATGGATCTGGTAAGCGTAACCGGACGTGAAACAGCTGAATCAGTTCACCTGGCAGATTTCCCTGTGGCAGATGAAATACTGATTGATAAAGACCTGGAAGAGCGGATGAAGATTGCACAGGATATAACCTCTATGATCCTGGCACTACGCCGGAAGGTAAATATCAAAGTGCGTCAGCCGCTGCAAACTATTATGGTGCCGGTAGTAGATACCCGTCAACAGGAGAATATTGAAGCGGTGAAAGGTCTGATCCTGAGTGAGGTGAATGTAAAGGAGATGAAGTTTGTGGATAATTCGGAAGGGATTCTTATCAAGAAGGTGAAACCGGACTTTAAGAAATTAGGCCCACGTTTCGGTAAAATCATGAAACAACTGGCTGCTGCAGTTCAGCAAATGGACCAGGAATCTATTCTGTCTTTTGAGGCAAATGGAACTCATAACCTGAACATCGATGGACAGGATATTGTTATTGAACTTGCGGACGTAGAAATTATATCTGAAGATATTCCGGGCTGGTTGGTCGCAAACGAAGGAAGACTTACAGTTGCTTTGGATATTACCGTAACGGAAGAACTGCGTAAAGAAGGGTTAGCACGTGAATTGGTAAACCGGATTCAAAATCTGCGGAAGAGTAGTGGATTGGAGATCACGGATAAAATTCATATCACCATACTTTCTACGGAAGAGATGGACGAGGCGATTAAAGAATATAAAGAATACATTTCAAATCAGGTATTGGCTGAAAGTATTGATATTGCAGATGCTGTAAGCGATGCCACGGAATTAGACTTTGAAGATATCAAATTGCCTGTAGGCGTTGAAAAGATTGACAATTGATAATTGACAATTGTCAATT
>JAJQES010000099.1 GCA_021201565.1 Tannerellaceae bacterium | reverse complement strand
ATGTGAAGGGGTTGAGTCAACAGGCCTTTGCGGATCTGTTTGGCCTTACACGGGGCAACATCTCCTCGTATGAAGAGTTTCGTGCGGAACCGAAAATAGAAGCCCTGGTAAAGATTGCTAATTATTTTGGCATACCGCTCGATGAATTTATCGAAAAAGATCTTTCCGTCAACGATCTGCTCCATTACAACACACGGCTGGTACTGGATGCCAATAAGCTGAAAATCGCCCAGCAACTGGTAGCCATCCCCTACTTACCGACTCTGTATAGGGACGATTATATCCACCAATATAAAGAAGAAGAATTCCTGCACCAGCTACCCTCCATTACCGTACCGTCCGGCTCCCGTTTCCGGCAGTTGGCCATTGAGGTAGAGAATGAAGATCTGTTCCCCACGGGCTATTCTTTCCGGAAAGGGGATATCCTGGTATGCGAAGAGGTGGTGAAAGAAAATATCCATCGCATTCAGGATAAATTTGGGATCAGGATCAGTCCTGAAGGATTGCAATATGGAATATATAAAAAGAAAGAAGAGAACCTTTCCCTCGCCCTCAATGAACTGGTCTCCTACTCCTTTTCATTGGAGATGGATGCACAATTCTGGGTATTGCGGGCCTCTTATCTGCAGTATTAAAAAAAACCGCCGATTCACATCGACGGTTTTCTGCAATTACCCGGTTTACTTAAAAACTCTACTCACTTTCACTAATTAATCATTCTTCAATAAAATCTTTCAGGAAGTCGTCTCCGTATAGTGCTACGTTGGTTATGAAAGCCAACAGGTTATTAAGGAAACGATCATTGTAAGATCCGGTAGTCCCTACATAATTATTCTTTATGGCATGGAATATTTCAGTGTCCCCACAGAAAATAATCCTTCGTTTCGGGTCAATCCCCAGGATCAGGTTACCGTTCCCACGGGGATCCAACATGAGCGGCACCATATCCGGATTCCAGGAAGATAATGCTCCGTTGGTTCCATCATTGGCATACAGACTAACCCCTGTAAGAGGAATCTCTCCTTCCCGCTGTGAGAAAGGTCCTGTTTCCAACAGATATTTCATAACCGGATGGTCTTTCACCGCCGGATTTAAAACCCGGGCAGTGGAGGCCGGAATATGGTTATCCGTCTTTCCTACATATCCCGGTAATCCCAGTGCCTCAGCCGCATGCTTAGCCTGCAAATCGCCCCACCACAACATAATATGCTGGTCAGATTCATTTAACCAGTCCAGAATAGTCGTTCTTTCCGTACTGGTTGGAGTCATATCATTCATACAGTAAATATCCGTAGTGGTTCCCGGAGTGCGGTTATGGGAGAATTGAGTATATGGATAGGTATACACCACTCCATTCTCTCCAAAATAACTAACATTCCGCATATTGGACTTAAACTGCGAAATATAATCTACGCTAATACTACTTGAGATACTGCCATACGTACTCTTCGCGGTAACCGTATAAAGAGTTCTTGCCACGAATGCCTTTTGTTCCACCGTAAACTGGCGGGTCACATTCGTTCCGGTAATCCGTATGGTTACAGTCGCTTTCGGTTTCACGCGTGGAGTTAGTACTTTCGGGAAGACTACCCGGAAAGACTCTCCGCTATTCATTCCGCTCAATGAAGTCAATCCATCCGCAAAAGTGGCCGTATTGTTTTCAGCAGAAAGAGTCGCTTCCCAGGCCGAGCTGGCTGTTACCGTCACCGGATCACTGGTACCTCCCATATTCGATACGTCGCTTACCGAACCAGAAGAGAAGGAGATGGTATGGCAATCCTGTGTCAGCGTGATCTCCTTAAAGACAGAGGGGGTTGCTACCAGGTAAATGCGAAGTACAGTGGTTAAAGGCTGGGCCGATTGATTCAGTGCCGCCGTGATCAGCAACTGCTCACTATTATCCGGACGCACAATCTCAAAGTTACCGGCACTACCACTCACTACATTCCATGCCCAGGGTAACCCTATCTGCTGGTCACCATCCGAAGCGGTAACCGTATAACTTACCGTATGAGTGTGGGCACCCGTCACCGGATCTGCTATCCATCCGTCCGGATCGAAGTGGAGAGACTGCAATTCCGGTTCCAGGGTGATACCACCGATACCGGCCTGCGCCAGAATCAGCACACGGCTTATCTCCGGGTTACTATCCAGCGTAATATGCACAAACGAATAACGCGGACTGGCATTCGTATTGTGCTGAATACTATACACCACAAAAGTCTGTTGGTTATCACCGGAAAGATTTATTTGCGATGTATTAGTATCAAACGAAAAGACCGGGGTACCTGTGTTATAGATTTTAGCAGTCCAGCTCCCTGAACTGGTTACTTTGATATTTCCCGAATGATCCACAGCAGTCGAACTAAATATAGGAAGGCTGCTCACATCCAGCTCCAGGTATTCAGTGACCAGCATAGACTGGGTAATCCGGATATTGGCTTTCAGATTTCCAAATTCCACTTCTACCTCTCCCTTCCGGTCCGCATCACTCCGGGTAGCCGTCACAGTCATTTCATTTTTTTCTAAAGTCACTGTAATGCCCGGGTCCAGAATCTGGCGGGAAATACGTAACGTGCCTTCTCCCAGCGTAAAGATGTTGAAGGTACGTGTATCCCCGTCCGGATGAAGATTCAGATGAGAAACGGGAACAGCCAGAATATTGTCTCCGTCATACTGGATATTTCCCTGGTTATCCAGGGTCCAGCCATTGATATCAATATCCAGCAGAAACTCATTGTCTTTCCAGGCATCCCGCTCCGAACCGGCACCCGGGCCCAGCACCCGGCTGATCGTGGTTTTATACACATTGTTTCTTTTCAGTTGTTGCCCCATATTCTCCGCATGAATATTTATCCGGTAATACATCGGCGTCTCCTCCCCGTCTTCCACCAGTCCCAGGATCAGACAGGTAGTTAAGTCATCGTTGGCTTCGGGTGAAAGCACAAAGTTTTCAAAGGCATATAATTCTCCTTTAGTAGCATCCTCATCGCCTGTGACCAGCACTCCGTAAAAACGTTCCGTACGCTCTCCCTCATATTCCTTGAAGCTTGTATCCCATATCACAGATTCCGTATAGGCATTCCAGATGGAAGCCGAAACCATCCGGTACCCATTGACCCGGTTGATCACATCAAACCGGCTCACTCCCCGGATCAGTTCCACTTCCATAGTTTCCTGGTCACCCTCTTTAGTAACCTGCACACTCATCGGCAGACTCCGGGAAGGAATCTGATGGGTATTATCAGACGCCTCTTCGCTATTCTGCTCTACGCCGGTTATCTTCATCGGGAACATCCGGATCACCTGGTTCTCTGTTTTCCCTATGCAGGAACTGACCAGCGAAGAGAAGTTGCGGAAATTTTCCACATACAATTCAGTATTCGCACAGATCAGTATACTATACGTGGTGGATTTATTCAATTTAGAATCTGACCCGAAATCAATATCAATTTGCCCCACAGTAGACATGGTGCTCCCCTCTTCCGGGGACAGATCAATGGCTTCAATAAATTCACCGGAACCATTCGCCGTATGTTCAAAAAAGAGCATATAAAAGCTATTGATATCACACTCTCCTTCTTCTGGTGAAACAGTTGCCCGGGTAGTCGCGGAAACCGGGCCGTTCACACTGTAAGATAAGGTGAAACCATTGACCGGGTCCTGCCCCTTACCATTCCTCCAATCATCTGTCTGGCAGGAAGTAACCCAGGTAAGCAGTATGGTTAATAAAAGAAATCCCGCTTTTTTCATTATCGTTTTTTTTATCTGTTTTTTATATTTCCTATATCTTTATCCCAGTTCCTTCTCCTCATTTCCTCCATCGTTCCAGTCATGGGAATGATAGTCGAGCTGTTCGATCAGGATCTCAAACCGGATACGTCCGGCCGTCAGCACCAACGTTTGCGCGTTCGTCATTACCCGGATAGGATCGTAATCCGCCAGAGCCGTAAAAGAGAGCCCGGTAATCCGGTTATCTGCTCCTGTGACCAGACGCACCTCAAAACGGTCATTCCGGATACCCCCCGCCTCCGTCTGCGAAGTCCCGTTATAGCTGCCCACAAATTCCATGTTCAGTTTCTCCGGGGCATACGTCGTACTCATGGCAACCACTTCCCCGGAACCGGTTTCCCGGAACAGTTGTATCTGTTTCTTCCGGATAGACAGATAGTCTGCCCCATCAATACCAATGTGCTCATCCGTATACTGGTCCCAGGGAATGACCTCATAATCCAGATTTACAGCAGCAGCTTCCGCAGCCTCTTCCGGAGAATCCCAGCCGTCCCCATTGACAGCCGTCACAATCACCCGGTATTTCTGGTTACGGGTAGCTTTTAAGATCTCTCCATCATATTTGAAATCAAGGGGATACCAGGTCATATCCGGCTGGCCGTTAAAATATCCGCCGACCACCAGACGGGTCTGGTTCCGGCGGACCGGACCGGCCGAAACAACATCATTGTCATAAAAATAAAAGGATTCCAGGATACAGTTATCTTCCGGCCCGGTCACTTCCAGCCGCAGTGTTGTCTGCATCAGGTCCGGACATTCAGGACCTTCTACCCCGGTAATCTTCCCATTCTCTTTGACCAGGTTGGCAGGAGAAGGGACCAGGAAACCACGGTCAGCCGCGTGGAACACATAGCCCTCTTTGAGGATAAATTCATGGTTCCGGAGTGTAAATAATACGTCTGCTGACGCGACACTACGCAACATAGAAACCGTACCCAGATCATTGATTTTCTCATCACTTATGATTACATCCTCCAACTGTCCCCACATAGGCAGATACCAGGGACTATTGGTTAAACGTCCGGGACGCGTATCAATCAACCGGGGATAGATAGTCTCCCACTGTTCACCCTCCTGAAAAAGATCCGCATACTCTTCCAGTAAATCCCTGCAATTCGCAAAGAAACAGATGGTAAGACCCGCGTCTATTTTCAGGGTAGACCTGAACTTCGCATACGTTGACTGGTAAGCCGGACGGGTATACAAATATTTTCCATCTTTACACACCACCAGATCCAATTCCCGGATCTCCGTTTCCAAATCCACCGGTTCATCTGTGCGTGTATCTGATAAAGGAGTATATAACGCCAGTTCCACCTCCTGTTCTCCCACTCCCGGTAACGGAGCTTCCGTATCCTTATCCCGGCAGGAGACAAAAAGAGTACACCACGTTAGTACTACCCAACATAGATTCTTCATTGACTTTCCCATTTTAATATTTCAATCTTATAACCACTCCACGATGGCATCATATATTCTCCAGCCATCCACTTCTATAACTACTGTTTTACGATAAATTTCTATGTGGATCACTGCTCCCGGACGGGCCTGTAAGTCAGTCCGTACCACAAATAAAGGCGTATCTCCACGGTATCCCTGTACAGTTAAATACTGGTCAGCGGCAGAAGGCAACATCCCCTGTACCCCGGACTCAAAACACCCTTTTTCACTATTATATTCAAGTCCGGCAGGGATCGTCACATCGTCACCTCCCGGCTCAAAATCCAGATTCATATTACTTTTGCATCCCGACAGTTCAATCCGGGGAGGGGCAGACGAATCTGACAGTAAAAATTCGTCACCGGCATAAACTGAGACCGAGACTTTTGAAATACAATTAATAAGAGAAACCGGACAAACCGTTTCACGGGTAATGTCTTTTTCTTCATACGATTCAACCCCTAAATAAATGGAACCCATGGATTGATATTCGTGTGCCTGTGAGGCGGACCGCATCTGAATAGTGGATTCCGATTTTTTATCCAGTCCTCCATACTCCGGCAAAGGTTCTACAACCGGTTCGGACACCGGACTGGCAAAAGCAACAATATCAATTGTGCCTGTATATTCTTTCCGTATCAGATAGTCCTTTCCTCCCGCAATCACCTCATAAGGAATGACCCGGACAGACTCCAACACATCATTGTTATAGAGTAACAAATGAATATCATTACCAATGACACGGTCAAACTCTTCCGCACTCCTGTCGTGTAAGAAAGTAAGCCGGAGGTAGGACGGACAACCGCCGGCACCTTCCTCCAGACAGCCGGTTAGTGCCAGCAACCCTATCAGGAAAAGAGTTATTTTTTTCACGCTGGTAAATATTTAGAATAAATTTAACGGCCCCTGTTCTCTGTCCCGGAACCAGGATAAGGCCATAGTTAACTGATTTTCCGGAACCGGAACCACTCAAAAGCCGGTGCATGTTACCTGCGACGGCAGGCATCGCATATAGGCGAACAAAAAAAGGGTAAATAAAGCTGTATGCTTTTCAATAAGGTAAATGCGACTCCCGTATTCACCCGGGAGACATGCCGGCCTTTGAGTATAGCTCCGGATATGAGAAATGTATTCTCTATATTACAGGTCAGTGCCTTCTGAGAACAAACGCCAGGGGATGACAGAAATAGAAGCGATAATACCGGTTTCTTTATCTTTCGGGATCACTTCCCCATTGTCATCATCCTCTTCCGCTTCTTCCGGAGTACCATACCCCTTCGTTGTGATCCGGTTAATAGTCGCACGGTATTGAGCATTTCTCAGAATTTTAAATTCATCCTCTTTGTTCACATTGTACCTCCAGTAACGGGTAATTGTCTTATCCCCATTCGTTAAAGTCCCCTGGATCAACATTGCGTAAGTAGTTTGTTTATCATACCCCGAAATACCTCCGGTTGACGTTTTTTCAGTAGGAATATTTTCATACACAAATACCGCGTCAGAACCTTTCAACCAGAAACTATTATTTTTCTTACCACTGTAAATCGTTTTAATGTCTCCTTTTCTAACCGTTCCGTCTTCACCATCTGTAGTTTCATAAGTAGCTCTGTGATAATTCGCAAACGTGCTACCGATCTTCCAGAAGTTAGCAATATCCCAGACCGCGGATTCATCCTGCTCCGCATTGTAATTCGCAAATGCATACGATTTATTCAGACCGTTTACCACTGCATACCCTTTAAAGTCAAACGAAGTCGTTCCGGTAAGCGTATGCTCCTCCCCAAAAATCTCTTCTAAATCATCCTGTTTCACAGTCACTTCCACTCCTCCCTCTTTTGTGGCAGGAGTAAGCAGTTTCGTAAACAAACGGGAAACATACACGGTTACATAATTAGTAGTTGTTTCATTGGCTACTTCTACCACACTACTTTCCCCGGCCATCGGAATACCCGCAGCAGGAACAGATAACGGATTGACAGCCCCTGTTCCCCACAATAATACATTGGAAATCAGTTCACGGATCTCCTCCATATTCTTCCCTTCCTGTTTTTTCAGGTCCATATTGGCCGCGACCAGGACAATTTTCTCCCCTTCTGTTACCGTAAAAGAGATACCCTGCCCTTTATACTCACCGGTGATTTTCACATATCCATCATTTTTAGTATTCGTATCACGGGAACCGTCTTTATCGAAAATATACAGTTCCAGCATATTAATAGTCCGTTCTGCCTCTGTACCGTCATCCGTACCGTCAGCAGCCCGTCCCCCCGGGGAGCCATCCTTGAGAATCAAAGTAGCCTCCACCAGTTTACCTCCGGAAATGCCGGGTCCGTCCGGTTCCTCCAACTCCTCCTTATTACATGCGGTTAGTAATACACATCCAATTAAAATCCGGCTTAAAATGTTAGTAATTTTCATGTTTGATAAATTTAAATGAGTAAATTATTATTTTTCAATTCGCTTTATATGAGTTAGTTTCTCCATATTGACCGGTGCATATGTATCCCCCTGCCCGATCGCTTTCCGGAACCACTCCCCGGCTTCCTCATACTGGTTGAGCATCATATAACACACCCCGATGTGGTTAAAGCATTTAGGGTCTCCATCCGTTCGTAATAATTCCGCCAGCGCTTTCCCGAATTCCCCCTCCACCATCCATTGGGTCGCCCGGTTTATCCGGGTAATGTTGATGTTCTCCGGACTATCCGGATCTACCCAGGTCGTACGGCCCAGCTCATCCGTCACCGCGGTAGCCACCGTAGCCGTGCGGTCTATTTCATAATACACCTGCACATACCCCGCACTCCGCAACGGTGGGTAGAAATGCTCCAGCATATAGCGGTAAGGCACGCCTCCATTCAGTTGTTTCAATTTGGTTTTCCGGATTTCCTGCTCCATCGTGTAGGCATCTATCACTTCCAGGATCTCACCCTTTTCCGTCCTATCCGACTGTTCCACCTTCTCACGTAATCCGCCCCAGTCCTCACGGCCATTATATAATTCAAACAAATGAGTATGGGGAGCTGACATCAGGGTCTGGATAAAGCTTTTAACCGTTTCCGCCCGGCGTTGGGCCAACGCTGTATTGAAAGCCAGTGACCCTTCTGGAGAAGCATATCCCGCCACCATAATATGTTTCAGGATCGCATTCGGATCATTTTCAATCAATTCAAAAGCTTTGGCTATCGCGTTCAATACATCCTTATTCCCCTGGAAATCCATATCTAACCGGTGTGATCCCACAGTAAAGATGACCACTGAACTTCCTTTATCACGGTCTTTCACCAGAATATCATACCGCTTTTCATAATCTTCCATCGAATGCAGGAATGGATTTTCCAACGTATATTGTTCCAGTTCCGTAAACTCATATTCATAAGGTTGCGTACGGAATTCCGGTACAACCTCATAATAGAGCAACCGGTTTTCCGCCAGCATCAGAGCCGGTATCTCGTAAGAATCACAACACCCGGCCACTACCTGGTTTACTTCCAGGGAAACCTCCGCCATCCACTCTTCGTACGGAACCGTTACTTCATATTTCACAGGGAGTTGAAGCGCACGGGAAACCACCACCTGGTTTTCTTCCTGTATCCCATTCCGCTGATTGGCCAGCGCACGGGTTTTCCCAACCAGGGCCAGCGGAGACAACGCCTGTTGGCCCTGTCCGTTCCTAATAACCGGAATGACATACAAGGTATAGTTCCTGTCCCATGTATCCATTTGAATATCAAATGAAACCAATACCTCATTTCCCACTTTTTTTATAGTAGCATTTCCAGGGATCACTTTAAGAGATCCGGCCGCCTGCAGTGAAAAAGCAGCAACCCATCCAAATAACAAGATAATACAGATACTTTTTTTCATGTCCGGAATGTTTAGCGATTAAAAAAATAGACCAGGGTAATGCCCGCGCGGGTAGGACCCACATAGTGGCGGCTCTCCTTCTTGTCCGTTACTTTCTCTCCACAGCGGGGACAGTCATATTTATCATATTTCATATATCCATATCCCAGTCCTACGGTAAATTCCAGACTGAAAGAGCGGTGAATGATCCACTGGTACCCATACGAGAATCCACCCCCCATCATATACCCTTTATAACGGTATAGAGCTGCCTCTTTTTCAAGTAATAAAGGAATCTTTCGTCCACCCATATTGTACTGGGAATAAAACGCATGTACTCCGGCGAAATGGCCCATAAACGTTTCACAGAACCAATAACGGTATTCCGGACGCACCAGCCAGTGCGCGATCTTTTTATTATTAGACTCTGTCCCATCCAGGTTCCAGGGATTATATGACAACTGGAGATCCATAGTCGACTTACTGTTCAAAGGTAGTTCGGCCCCTATATTCGGAGTACCGGTGGCCCAATATAAAAAGTTAGTTTTTATCCCTGCTTTTTGTCCCGAAGCTCCCAATGAAATATGCACAAGAACATAGACAAGGAAAACACGTAGAGATTGCTTTTCCATTCTTACCATTTTAAGATTT
>JAJQES010000403.1 GCA_021201565.1 Tannerellaceae bacterium | reverse complement strand
CCGATCATACGTATTTACTGTATATATATAAAGATGTAGATAAATTACCGGAAATCAAAAAATCGTTTATCGGCAGTGGCGTCCGGTATGATATGCTTCTCAACCGGTATGCCGACGAAAAACAAAACCAGGCTGCCCGGACTTACATAGAAGAACTAATTGCCCGCCATGTTTCCGGACGGCTCAAAGTAGCTCCGGAACATACCCAACCGGATGTCCTGAAACTGATGCGTAAACCTCCGTTTGAACAGTTTGGAACTTTTAAAAAAGAGTTTGACCGGATCAACCGCAAATATGGACTCAACCAACAACTGATTCCTTATTTTATTTCCAGCCATCCGGGCTGCCGGGAAACCGATATGGCCGATCTGGCTATCCATACCAAAAATATGCAATTCCATCTGGAACAGGTACAGGATTTTACTCCTACTCCAATGACACTGGCAACGGAAATGTATTATACCGGATATAACCCTTATACACTTGAAAAGGTATATACAGCCCGCACCAAAGAACAAAAACTGGCCCAACGGCAATACTTTTTCTGGTATAAACCCGAATACCGCCGGCAGATCATGCAATCCTTGCAACGGGCCGGACGCAAAGACCTGGTAAACCGTTTATTTAATAAATAGCAAAAATAAAAAGTGGAAGAAAAAACAGCTTTCTGTTCTCCTTCCACTTTTTATATCTATCCATTCAGAACGGATCAGTTTTTAGCTTTCTTTGCCCATTCTTTTACTGTATCACTTTCAACTTCTACACCAAATTTTTTCGCCTTCATCATAATCCGGCGGGCCAACTGTGCCTTTTCGCTGTCAGAAGCATAACGGAAATAAGATTCTGCAGCATGTACATGTTGTGCATCCGGCATCGGATATTCACGTTTTTCAGGCAAACCAAAATCTGAAGAACGCAGTTGCTTTCTTGCAGAAGTGGACAATTTATCAGAAGACTGACCGGTACTTTTAGAAGAAGATCCTGAAGTCGTTCTTCTGGAAGAAGTCCCTCTTGAAGAAGTAGTTCCTGAAGAAGTCCCTTTTGAAGAAGCTTTTGTTCCGGTTGTACTTTTAGAAGCTATTTTACCTGGTGCAGTTGTTTTACTTTTTGAAGAAATTTTAGGTGCAGTAGCAACAGACGCAGCTTTTGTCCTGCTTTTAGAAGCAGTTGAAGATGTAGATGCTTTCTTTGAAGATATTTTCGGAGAAGCTACGGAAGCTGCTTTTGTTCTACTCTTCGGAGCAGCTGCTTTTTTTGTGCTTCCGGATGAAATCTTCGGAGAAGCAGCTGAAGCTGCTTTGGTCGTACTTTTAGAAGCAGATTTTTCTGCTGATTGTGTTAAACCTTTTGTTGAACTTTTTGTCTTACCTTTCATAATTAAATGGTTTTATTAATAAAACGATCAGGAGTTTAACCTCTTGATTTACCCATAAACAATAGAAAGGGCAAAAAAGATCATTTTTTTACTTATTTGTTGTAAATAAAGTAGTACGCTCGCGTTGCTAACTTAGTAGTTGGTAGTTAGCAGTACGTTCACTGCGTTCACTTAGTAGAATCCGTGAACCCCTACTAAACGAGCAAAGCGAGTGTACTACCAACTACTAACTACCAACTACTAATTAAATATACATTATGAAAACAGGTACATTTCTTATCGCATTTATTTCACTGTTTTGCGGAACAATGCAGGCAGTATCTTCCGAACAGACAAACGGAAAAGTTGAAATCACTCTTTCGTTTGAACGGCAGGAAGGCCGGGGAAGCAACCAGTATGCCATCTGGATACAAAACTCAAAAGGGGAACTGGTAAAGACCCTCTTCGTTACAAAATTCACCGCTCAGAAAGGATGGGAAAAAAGACCGGCCTGTGCACCCATTTGGGTAGAAAAGGCAAACGCGAATGCTCTTTCCCAGGAACAACTGGACGGAATTACAGGGGCGACTCCTTCAACCGGTAGCCAGACATACGTGTGGGATGGAACCGACGAAGAGGGCAACCAGGTCACTCCCGGCACCTATACATTCGTAGTAGAAGGAACCCTTTTCAATGAAAATTATGTCCTCTTCAAAGGAGACATTCAAACAACAGGAGAAGAAAGGTCTGTAGTGGCTGAACCGGAGTATCATGCGACCATTGAAACACACCGGGATATGATCAAACAGGTGAGTGCCCGGTATATTCCCTGAACAGAGACATTTTTTTGATGTTTTAAAACAAAAGAAAGCCAGGTACTTACAGGGTAGGAAAAGAAAAAAATCAGGAAAGTGCTTGGATTTTTGTGGGAAATACCTACCTTTGCACCCGGGTAAGTCCTATACGGCATGCTCCCTCGGAATCCCCCAGGGCTTGACCGCAGCAAGGGTACTTGGTTGTAGCGGCGCGATGTAGTCAGCTTACCCACCTGCCTCTTTAGCTCAGTTGGCCAGAGCACGTGATTTGTAATCTCGGGGTCGTTGGTTCGAATCCGACAAGAGGCTCAAAAAGAACGATAATGGACAATTGACAATTGACAATTTATTAAATGTAAAATAATTGTCGGTTGTCAATTGTCTTTTTATTTTAATTATGATGGCAGACAACAACTACTCTCTTACACAATTTGCTATGCGGACCGGTTTTATGTTAGGTCTGTTCTGGGTATTCCGGTACCTGCTGTTCATGTTCGGTTCACAATCCTTCCTGATCAGTGGGATCTATTCCTTACTGATGCCCCTGACACTGGTATTTGCCTATTTCTTTACCCGTCAATACAGGGAAACGTTAGACGGTAAAATCCGTTTCGGCAAAGCCTGGCGTTTCGGAGTTATGTTGTATTTCTTTGCTGCCCTGATTGTATGTTTACCCCATTACATCTATTATGCCTATATAAATCCCAATTACCTTTCAGATGCGATTGACCTGATGAAAGAATTTATGGAAGGGATGGAACTGGGCCCGGAAGCTGCTGAAATGATGAATAATCTGCAGGCACCGGCACCTATCGTAATGACCTTGTATGACATTCTCAGCAATGTGATCTATGGAATGATTTTCTCCCTGCCTGTCGCGGCGATTGTCAGTATGGGAAGTTCGTCGGCTCCGGCTACCGGATCTAACTCATCTCAAAACCAGGAATAATATGGATATTTCCGTTGTGATCCCTTTATATAATGAAGCTGAGTCCATTCCCGAATTACATGCATGGATTAAACGGGTTATGAAGGAACAGGACTATTCCCATGAGATTATTTTTGTGGATGACGGAAGTACCGATGATTCCTGGCATATTATTGAAGGATTACAAAAAAAAGATGAATGCGTAAAAGGTATTAAATTCCGCCGCAACTATGGTAAGTCACCGGGATTACATTGCGGCTTCCTGCGTGCCTCAGGCGATGTGGTGATTACTATGGATGCCGATTTACAGGACAGCCCGGATGAAATCCCGGAATTGTACCGTATGATTACAGAAGAGAATTACGACCTGGTATCCGGCTGGAAAAAAAAACGTTACGACCCTCTTACCAAAACCATTCCAACCAAATTATTCAATGCGACAGCCAGAAGATTTTCCGGCATTTACCTGCACGATTTTAACTGTGGACTGAAAGCCTACAAAAATGTAGTGATCAAAAACATTGAAGTATATAATGATATGCATCGCTACATTCCCTATCTGGCAAAAATTGCCGGCTTTAATAAAATCGGCGAAAAGGTTGTGCAACACCAGGCCCGCAAATACGGAACAACCAAATTTGGTATCAGCCGTTTCTTCAACGGGTATCTGGATCTGATCACCCTTTGGTTTACTTCCAGGTTTGGCAAAAAGCCCATGCACTTCTTTGGGATATTAGGCACCCTGATGTTCCTGATCGGCTTTATCGCACTAATAGTAGTACTTACCGCAAAATTAGTGTCTATTATTTCCGGAGATTTACGTCCGTTAGTCACAAATTCTCCCTACTTTTACATAGCGTTAACCGGAATGATTATGGGCACCCAGTTGTTCCTGGCCGGCTTTATCGGAGAACTGATCACCCGCAACGCACCCAGACGAAACCAATATAAGATAGAAAACGAAATATGAAGTTACTTGATTTGTCCCGTAAACGTTGTTCCATCCGGAAATATGATTCCCGTCCGGTAGAAGATGAAAAACTGGACTATATTCTGGAAACTGCCCGGATGGCCCAATCAGCCGTGAATTACCAGCCCTGGTATTTTCTGGTGATCCGGCAGGAAGCAGGACGGGAAAATGTATGCAAATGCTATCCCCGGGAATGGATGAAACCAGCCCCCCTTTACATTGTAGTTTGTGGCGATCATCAACAATCCTGGAAAAGACCTTCCGATGGGAAAGACCATCTGGATATAGACGCAGGGATTGCGACAGAACATATTTGCCTGGCTGCCGCAGAACTGGATCTGGGTTGTTGTTGCGTATGCAATTTCGACAAAGAACTATTCAGTAAACTGTTCCATCTACCGGAACACATAGAACCCATTGCCATCATGCCGGTGGGTTATCCTACTGACCCGGAATTATTTAATACAACACCGAAGAAACGAAAACCACTGGAAGAACTGGTCATCCGGGAAAAATTCTAACATAAGTAGTTGGTAGTTAGTAGTACACTCGCTTCGCTCGTTTAGTAGAAAACCATTTCATTTACTTCATTTTTTCTCCGTAAGAGAATTCCTACTAAGTGAACACAGTGAACGTACTACTAACTACTAACTACCAACTACTAACTACTAACAGTACTATGACATTTATAGAAATCATATTATTAGCGATCGGCCTTTCCATGGATAGTCTGGCTGTTTCCGTAACCGGAGGAGCTGTGATCCGCGACTGTACCCGGAGAAACATCATGAAAATCGCCCTCGTTATGGGAGGTTTCCAGGCCGGAATGACAGTGATAGGCTATTTAATCGGTAAGACCTTCGCTTCTTATATTGAAGCCTTTGACCATTGGATCGCATTTCTTTTACTACTTTATCTGGGAGGAAGTATGATCTACAACAGTTTTGCTACAGACGAAGAAGACAAAAAGATAAACCCGCTGGAAAATAAAACCTTAATGGCACTTGGTATCGCAACCAGCATTGACGCACTCGCTATCGGCCTCTCCTTTGCCGTCCTGCAAAAAACAATTGTATCCCCGGCCTGTATTATCGGACTTGTCACCTTTGCGTTTTCCGGGTTTGGTGTCTATTTCGGGAATAAATTCGGAAAAATGATCAACATCAAACTGGATCTGATCGGAGGTATTATCCTTATCGCAATTGGTACAAAGATCCTGCTGGAGCATACCTTTCTGAATCCCCTTTCCCCCCTTTATATTCAATAAACCAGTGGAATCCGGATAATCCGTGTGGATTTTTTTACCTTTGCAGAAATTTATAGTCAAATGAAAAAGATTACTACTCTGTATATACTTCTGGCATGTTGTCTGTTGAACGCATGCAGGGATCAAAAACAATATATTCAGGAAAGCGGGTCAGTATTTCATACACTCTATCAAATCAAATACGAATCCTCTACCCTGTTAACCGAAAAGATTGATGCAGAGTTAGCTGCCTTTAATCTATCCCTGAATCCGTTTAATCCGAATTCCATTATTGCCAAAGTCAATAACAATGAACCGGTGGAAGTAGATGAGTGGTTTACAGATGTCTTCAATAAGTCGCAGGAGATTTCCGCAAACACAGAAGGAATTTTCGATCCGACCAGTGCTCCGTTGATCAACCTGTGGGGGTTTGGATTCAGTAAAATGGAGGAAGTAACCCCCGGAATGGTGGATAGCATACGGGAATTTGTGGGCTATCAGAAAATCCGGCTGGATGGAAAAGTAATAGTCAAAGAAGATCCCCGGATGATGCTGAACTTCTCCGCAATCGCTAAAGGCTATGCCTGTGATGTCATTGCCGCACTCCTGGAACGGGAAGGAGTCGAAAACTATATGGTGGAAATCGGTGGGGAATTTGTAGTCAAAGGTGTCAACCAGTATGGTGACTGCTGGCGACTGGGTATCAACAAACCGGAAGATGATCTTTCCGGTACTTCACATGGCATTCAGGAGATGCTGAAACCCTGTAAGAAATGTGGGGTAGCAACTTCCGGCGATTACCGTAACTACTATGAGAAAGACGGACAAAAATTCGGCCATACCATTGACCCCAGAACCGGGTATCCGGCCGCCCAGGATCTACTGAGTGCAACGGTGGTAGCAGACAATTGTATGACGGCCGACGGATATGCAACCGCTTTTATGGCGATGGGCCTGGAAAAAGCAGTAGAGATTGCCTCGAATATCCCGGAGATTGACTATTTCTTTATCTACGCAGATGAAGCAGGCATTCACCAGGTAACTTACTCCAAAGGAATCGTTCCTTATCTGCCCAACCGGCAGGAGTTAGCAATCCTGGAAGCAGAATAATTGTCAGAACTTTTTCAACTCCGTATATACCCGCTGGATAGGTAGTCCCATGACATTGTAGAAACTGCCTTCAATACTCTCTACCCCTACATAGCCGATCCACTCCTGAATGCCATACGCCCCCGCTTTATCAAATGGTTGAAAAGTGTCAATATAATACAGGATATCTTCTTCTGTCAGTGGAGCAAACCGGACCGTAGAAATCACAGAAAACTCTACCCGCTTCTGCTGAGTAACTATACAAACACCTGTAATTACCTGATGAGTATTTCCGGATAAATCACCCAGTATGCGGATTGCATCCTCCCGGTCCTGCGGTTTTCCAAGTACAATTCCATCCAGCCATACAATGGTATCGGCAGTGATCAGCAACTCATCCGGCTGTAATCCCGCCAGATAAGCCTGTGCTTTATTCCGCGCAATAAACAATGGAATCTCTTCTCCCGGCAACTCCGCCGGATAAGACTCATCGATATCCGGCATCGGCCTGACCTGAAACGAAAGCCCCAAACCAGCCAGTAACTCTCTCCGTCTCGGAGAGTTGGACCCTAAGATGATAGTGTATGTATGTAAGTTGTTGAGCATATTTTTTTATTTTTAGTAGTTGGTAGTTAGTAGTTGGTAGTACACTCGCTTCGCTTGTTTAGTAGAAACCATTTCATTTACTTCACTTTTTCTCCGTAGGAGAAGCCCTACCAAGTGAACGCAGTGAACGTACTACTAACTACTAACTACTACGCTCGCTTTACGAGCGCACTACCATCCAAACGCTTCTTTTCCCATCCAGTCATTGTTAGCTTTCAGGGTTTGTTCAATGACATCACGGGCAATGCCTTCGCCTCCCTTATACCGGGAGATATATTTTGCGATGGCTTTGATTTCCGGAACCGCATCAGCCGGAGCCACAGGTAAACCGGCACGGCACATAACTTCATAATCAGGGATATCATCTCCGGCATACATGACCTCTTCTTCACGCAAGCCGGTTTTCTCCAGAAAATGTTCAAAGTCCGTAATCTTGACCGCACTGCGCATATAGATATGTTCAACCCCCAAACGGGAAAAACGCAACTCCACCGAATCCGTATATCCTCCCGTAATAATAGCTACATGGTAGCCCTTCTTAACAGCCAGCTGGATCGCATATCCGTCTTTAATATTGACAGTCCGCATCGGATCCCCATTGGGATGCAAAGGAATGATATCTCCGGAAAGAACCCCGTCCACATCAAACACAAACGCCTTTATCTTTGTCAAATCATAACTGATGCTACTCATATTTTTACAGGATTAATTATTGGTTGGTAGTTAGCTAGTAGTTAGTAGTACACTCGCTTCGCTCGTTTAGTACAAACCATTTTATTTACTTCACTTTTTCTCCGTAGGAGAAGCCCTACCAAGTGAACGCAGTGAACGTACTACTAACTACCAACTACTAACTACGTTTTGTAATTTTCTTTATAAATATTCTGGCTCAACAGCTGATAAATCGTCCGGATAGCGGGATCTTCCAGCATAGCCAGGTGTTTATCAATAATCGATTTATCATATCGTACGGCCGGTCCGGTTTGAGCTTCTGCCGGTGACATGTCCTGAAGTTTAGCGGCTGTTTCCCGGATCAGAGGCAATAGCACGTCATAAGGTATCTCCTGTTCCTCTACTACTTTGGCTGCCAACGCATACATATGATTGGTAAAGTTACAGGCAAAAACAGCCGCTAAATGCAATGTCTTGCGTTTGCCGGAAGAGAGAAAATGCACCTCTTTGGTTAACGCTTTCGCTACCTTTTTTACCATCTTTTCATCTTCCGGGGCTTTTAACTCCAGAAAAATAGGCACTCCCTCCAGGGAAACCCGCCGTTCTTTTGAAAAAGTCTGCAACGGATAAAAAACCCCATACCGGTGTACATGACCTTCAAAGACATCCATCGGAACACTTCCGGCCGTATGAACCCATAATCCGTCATTGGGTGGAATCTGCCGGATCAATTCCGGCAAAACCGTATCCTTGACTGAAAAAATATACAGGTCAGCATCGGGTAAAATATCAGCAACAGAAGTAGTCCAGCCACAACCCAAACGTCTGGCAAGTGCCTCCGCACTTTCCTGCGTACGGCTGTAGACCTGTGAGATAGTCATTCCCACCCGCTGCATTTCCAGGGACAATCCGGTCGCCAGATTTCCCGCTCCAATAAATACAATATTCATATATCAGGCGTTTAGAATTTCCTCCGGCATCCGGTACGCACCGATGTGCACCTTTTCCCACTGAAGGCGGGATTCATCAAAGGGTTTATTTTCCTTAGTTTTATATCCAAAACCAATAATAGACAAGACTTCCATCTGGTAAGGAATATGGAACAGATTCCGTACATATTGAGCCGAATCCATATCCTCTGCCGTTTGCCGCCCACGAATCTGACACCAGCAACTACCCAATCCCAGATCTTCCGCCTGCAACTGCATCATAACAGAAGCAATAGAACAATCTTCTATCCAGGCTTCTCCTTCCATTACATTCGCCATAACTACAACAGCCAATGCACACTCCTCCAGAAAACCGGCTCCATGAGGTTTACATGCAGCCAGTTGCTTCAACATCTCCTTATCCTCAACTACCAAAAATTGCCAGGGATTGCTTCGTTTGGAAGAAGGAGACATGAGGGCTGCTTTCAGGATCATTTCCACCTGCTCCGGAGTCAGCAACTGTTCTGTAAATTTACGGGTACTTCTTCTTGCCTTGATCAACGCTGCAAAATTGTCCATACTCAAATTATCAGTTTTAAATAGTTAGAATGCAAAGATAATAAATAACCCCCTAACCCCCTAAAGGGGAGATCTGTTTTTCATCTCCTTGTGCAGAACTTCCCCTTCATACAAATGCCCTTCCCGTACCCCCGGTATCTCAACTCAACGGGATACCGAAGCCAATTGACCGGTCCCGGTATCCGGATTCATTGAGATACCGGTCTCAACGAATCCGGATACCGGAACGGATGAATGGAGATACGGAAAGCACGCCGGCGCGCTGGCGCGGATCTCCGTATCCGTGCCCATACAAACATCCTGTGTTCCCCGCGAAAGCGGGGACCGCATAAGAAAAGGCTTTATCATTTTTTTATATTGTAACTACCGTCAGTTTTAATGCGGTCCCCGCTTTAGCGGGGAACAAGATGGTTTTACTTAATTTTCACTTATAAAAGACTAAATAGCCCTAAAATCAATCCGGGAACAGGATAGGGATTTTTAACTAAAACACCCGGTTCATCCTAAAAGCGTAAAACGATGTATTGTTTTTTTGATTAATCATCTA
>JAJQES010000072.1 GCA_021201565.1 Tannerellaceae bacterium | reverse complement strand
AATTTACATGGATCTAATATACAGTCGACCCAAAGATAACAGGAAAGTTTGAATCTGAAAAATATCAGACTATTCTTTCAGATTTGGCTAAGGCCGGTCCGCACCGGCATGCGTTCATTATCAACGGAAAGTAATACCATTCTGGTTTCTGTTTCATGCTTTATTCATTTTACGTTCTGGAGGTAGTTTCCTACGTTCTGGACATAACAAACTACGTTCTGGACGTAATAAGTTATCTCCAGAACGTAAAATAAGAAAAGTATGACTTCTAAACAGAGAAAGTATTAACCGGATGTAGGAAAGGTATTAATAAAAAATGGATTCCGGACGGGGAGAATATGTAATTTTTGAATGATGTGAAATGTACAAAATAGGAATTGATTTTCTATTTTTGTCAAGATCAAACTAAAAATCAATGAAAGTATGGTTTATGGAAAACTACTATCCTGTTGTTTAGTGGCATGTTTGTATATAGGATGTACAAATAACCAGGCAAATACTGCACCTGAGAAATCTCAGGAAGAAGTATCTGTTTCTGCTTTATTACCGAAGTCTCAGGCAGCAGACAATCCTATTGAACCCAGAACGAAAACAACAGTGAAAGAAGAACCGGTAAGAACTATAGACATTCCCCGTGAATATGATGAATCAAAAACAAACATTTCTCATACGATTGGTGTCGTAACCGTGAAAAAATATCTGGAGAAAAAAGATAGAGATAGAGTACATATCCTGAATCCGGAAGATGATACGATTTGGCTTTCTTTTGAATTGCCTTGTGAATATGAGGAATGTGATTCCTTATATCAGTTATCGGAAAGTTTTTTAACACCTCGTTTTTTCTATCCGCTGTATGATATGCTTGTTATGGACTGTATAAAAGAAGAACCCGATTCTTATTTAGTACTTGTAAACCATTACCCCCGAACTGTTAAACGTGTCAGGAAGAGTTCTATTTTAAAATTTGAAACATGGCAGGAACATCTGACACATACAATTCTATCGTTTTATGGTGATACGGAGGTGAGAGAAATTCCTGGCGGGGAATTAGTAGTTGATCCGCAGCCGTGTACGGCTTATAGAGGTATAGATATCATTGATGATTGGTTGAGCATACAGGACTATGAGGCAAGGAGCGAAGACGCAGAAATAATAGGTTGGGTAAAATGGCGTAACAAAGACACCTTGCTGGTAGATATTGGCTATTTATGGTAAAAAATCATACACCAACATCCGGCAATGCCTGCAATCAAACCGGAGGAGTAGCCGGGTATCTTTATAATGCAGATAAAAAGGTTCTTTATAAGGTGACGTTCCCTGTTGCCGGGACGGACACCATCCCAGACTATATTTGAGGCAATGGCGGGTAAACATCAAAGGAACATCCGGGACCGGTTTCAACTCAAAAGCCGGATCAATCCGGGTTACACCATACCGCCGGTAAAACTGACAGGCTTTTTGATTGGCTACATTCCCCAGATAAGTCAGTTGTTGTTCCGGATAAACCAACGGTTGATTCTGCGGGATTCCTTTACGAACCTCCCGCCTGTAGCCTATTTTAATAACTGACAACAATCGCTCAACTGCCAACCGCTTCATAGATGCCAATAAGGAAGAAGGAATAAACCAGTTTTGAGAAAGATCCGTTTTAATATCCTCCGCTTCAAAGATTGTATTTCCTAACCGGCCCAGTTGAGCCATCATATTCTCATGCTGAGGTTTACGGGCTACTTCTTTCTCAAAAGCCTCATGTATCATGATCCGGTGCCCGGAGGCATCTTCCATTTGCAGGGAAAACCCGGCAGGAGTATCCCGGAACACGATCCGGACGGGGATTTTCCGTTCGGCCGACGGTTTGCTTAATAGCTTTTCAAATGCAATATCATAGTTACGGTACAACTGTGTTTTAGGACGTATGCCCGGCATGTCCAAAGGATAAATCCGGTTTTCCTCAGCCCGGTTCACCCGGAACCCGGTCAGTTCCCCTCTTTCATTGAAATAGACTACCCCATCCCCGTTATTGAGTTCTTTATGAAGCCCGGATACGGTCAGGTATCCTTTCTTTATCTCCTTCACCTTTCCGATAGGTTCTCCTTTGGATTTAGGGGTATCAAAAGAGGTGATCTCTTCTTCTTTTCCTGATAAGAAGTAAGAAGTAAATCCCCGGTTAAAACTTTTGTCAGGCCGTGGGGTAAAATTGAAATGGCTTCTTCCGGCAGACATCCGGTGATATTCAGGCCGACGTTCTAAGATCCGGTCTAACTGTTGCCGGTACCAGGCTGTTATATTTTTTACATACGAAAGATCTTTCAAACGCCCCTCTATTTTAAAGGAGGTTACCCCGGCATCTAATAAGGCTTCCAACTGGTCCGTACGGTTCATATCTTTCAGGGACAACAGGTGTTTACCGGCCGTAATTTCTTTTCCATCCGCATCCGTCATCCGGTATGGCAAACGGCAATACTGGGCACATTCTCCCCTATTGGCACTCCGGCCACCCAGCGCCGCGCTCAAATAGCACTGTCCACTGTAACTGACACACAAAGCCCCATGGATAAAGACTTCCAGCGGCACCTGTACGGAGGACGCTATCTGGCGGATCTCGGGCAAAGTCAACTCACGTGCCAACACCACCTGCGAAAAACCTGCCTGCTCCAGAAACCGGACTTTTTCTACGGACCGGTTATCTGTCTGGGTACTGGCATGTAAAGGAATGGGAGAAATATCCAGCTCCAGGATGCCCATATCCTGTACAATAAGCGCATCTGCCCCGGCTTCATATAAAAGCCGGATCATTTGCTCCGCTTCTTTCAGTTCCTCATCTTTCAGGATCGTATTAAAGGCCACATATACACGGGCATTAAACGGGTGAGCATACTCACACAACCGGCGAATATCTTCCACACTATTACCGGCAGCGGCCCGGGCACTAAAACGGGGTGCACCTATATAGACAGCATCTGCTCCGTGGTTGATTGCTTCCATACCACAGAACAGGTCCTTTGCCGGAGCCAGTAACTCAATCGGACGGGATGGTTGTTTCATTCAGGAAAGTTCTCCCAACTGTTGAATATCTTCGATACGGAACGGGGTCTGCTGGTAGACATAGTAATTGAGCCAGTTAGTAAACAGCAGATTCGCATGCCCTCTCCAACGCACGACGGGTCCCTGTGACGGATCATTATTGCGGTAGTAATTTACCGGGACACTGATGGGTAATCCTTTACTCAGGTCCCGGAGATATTCATCATTCAAGGTATAGGGGGAGTATTCAGAATGTCCGGTAATAAAGAACTCACGTCCGCCACGTGACATTACCATATAAACACCCGATTCTTCACTTTCGGATAAAAGGGTCAGTCCGGGAACTTTGAGAATATCCTCCCGGCGAATTTCCGTATGACGGCTGTGAGGCACATAGAACTCCTCATCAAATCCCCGGAAAATAGGCAGAAACGGTTCACGGACCGTATGCCGGAAAATGCCAAACATCTTAGAAGGAAGCGGATATTTCGGTACATTATAAAAATGATAAAGTCCCGCCTGGGCAGCCCAGCATATATATAGGGTGGAGGTAACATGCGTACGTGCCCAGTTAAAAATAGAGGCAATCTCCTCCCAGTAAGTCACATCCTCAAATTCCATCTGTTCTACAGGAGCCCCGGTCACAATCATCCCATCATAATAATCTCCTGCCATCTGGTCAAAATCCTTATAAAACTCCTGCATGTGTTCAATAGGTGTATTCTTAGGCGTATGGCCCTTGATCTTCATAAAATCAAGTTCAACCTGCAGGGGTGTATTACTTAGCAGACGGATCAGGTCTGTTTCTGTTGTAATCTTTAAAGGCATGAGATTCAATATGACAACCCGCAACGGACGGATATCCTGTTCGGACGCCCGTAATGAATCCATCACAAAGATCTGCTCTTGCTTGAGCAGCTCAATGGCCGGTAAGTTCTTCTGTAAATTTAAAGGCATTTGTGTTTCTTACATTTGTTTTGAAAACAAATGTAGGAAACAATTGACAATTGACAATTGACAACTAACAATTTTTGTTACTTTTGCATTTGAATTAATCTACTTTGATGAAGTATTTTGTGTATTATTCCCTTTGATAAATTCCGGTAAGACACTCTTCTTTTTTAGCCGGGTTTATTAGTTTACGGACGGATCGCATGTATCCGGCCATTATCTTTTTTATATTTACTTTTTCATTTTATTCATTCAGTAGAAGAAATATTTTCTTCTTACTATTACCGGGTAAAGCGGGTGAAGGCTCCTTTGACTCTTTAATGACTATACAAAATGGAACACTGGAAAAAAGTATTTGCTATTATATGGACCGGACAATTCCTGTCTATCCTTAGTAGTACAATTGTTAATTTCGCGATTATCCTGTGGATCAGCATCGAAACCGGCTCTGCCGGGATGCTGGCCCTTTCAGCGATAGCGGCTCTTCTTCCCCAGGCTCTTCTTGGTCCGGTCACAGGCGTATTTATTGACCGCTGGGACCGGAAAGTGACCATGATAGTAGCAGATAGTTTTATCGCTTTTTGCACCTTTTTGCTGGCAGTCCTCTTTTGGCTGGACATCGCCGGGATGGTTCACATTTTTATCCTGTTAGGACTGCGCTCCGTAGGATCAGCCTTCCACATGCCTGCTATGCAGGCTTCAGTTCCCATGCTGGCACCTAAAGAACAGTTAACACGTATTGCGGGCATCAACCAGGTCATCCAATCCGTAGGAAATATTGCCGGCCCGGCATTAGGCGCTCTCTTTATTACCATCTGGCGAATGGAATATGTACTTATGCTTGATGTGGCAGGGGCTTTCTTTGCCTGTACCTCTCTGTTATTTGTAAAGATTCCCAATCCGGAACAAAATGAGCAACAGGCCCCCCATCTGCTCCGGGAAATCAAAGCGGGCATAAGAATTGTCACCCGTACAAAAGGGTTAAGCCTGGTCTTTTTGTTTTCCATTCTGGTGACTTTCTTCCTGATGCCGGTTAGTGTACTCTTTCCGTTGATGACACTGGATCATTTTAACGGAAATGCATTTCAGGTTAGTCTGATAGAGGTCCTCTGGGGAGGAGGTGCCCTGTTAGGAGGCGGCATTATGGGAGCAAAGGTATATAAGATCAATAAAGTGAAACTGGTAAACAGTATGTACCTGGGCATTGGTCTGACCTTCCTGCTCTCCGGACTCCTTCCCCCGGCCGGCTACCCCTGGTTTGCCGCTTTCACCTTCTTAGGAGGGATTATTGGTGCTGTTTATATGTCCGCATTCACCGGTATTGTTCAGTCAAACGTAGATCCGGCCGCTCTGGGACGTGTGTTCTCTATGTATTATACATGCAATCTGATCCCTTGTGTGCTTGGGCTGGCCGGTATTGGCTTTTTTGCAGATGAACTGGGGTTATCCTTCTCCTTCGTCGTTTGCGGAGCCATCATCACCGGGATAGGCATTCTCGCCTTCCTGACGCCCTCTACCTTCAGAATAAAAGCGTGATCATAATGAATAATTACCTACTTTGTTCCCCGCAAAAGCGGGGACCGCACAGGAACAGGCGATAGTTACAAATTTAAAACAGATAGGGTTGGTTCTTGTGCGGTCCCCGGTCAAGCCGCAGGGCAGTTAAGTTCTCCTTTAACTTTGTATTAAGTCCCGGAGGGACGCCCTATCTTAGCCCAGGGCAACGTCCAGTGGTGTTCAGAAGATTTAGAGTGCCAGCGGCACGGTTTATGATAGCCCAGTACGAAGTGCTGGGGTTGAGCAGATTGGCTCTTGTGAGTCCTGAAGGGACGACTGAAAACAGACACCCTGTTCTGTTTGTATTCTTAAGCCGTGCTTACAGCACTAATGTGTAACAATATCCTATTACCCAGGACGTTGTCCTGGGCTAAGATAAGCCGTCCCTACGGGACTTAAAATGGAGAATTTAACAGTCCTGCGGTCAGGCCGGGGAACAAGTTCTTTTTATCTATCAGACGTTCTCTTCCCGCTTCGCAGAAGCGGGCATTTTTCACTATTCACTATTCGTTATTCACTAATTTTACCGGAGGCAAAATCAAAACCCTCCTCCCAATGCTTTATAAAGCTGGACTGTAGCAAGTAATTGCTTTAATTGGGAATTATTCAGGGCAATCTGCGCATCCAGTAAACGGCGTTGTGCATCCAATACGTCCATATAGCTGGTAACCCCATTGATATATTGAAGGGAAGAGAGATTCGCATAAATCTCGGCCGCTTCTTCCAGACGAGCCTGGGCATCTTTTGTCTCTTTTATCTTCCGGCTGGTTACAATTGCGTCATGCACCTCTTTAAAAGCAATCAGGACACTTTGCTGATAACTGTATAACTCCTGCTCATAACGGGCTTTTGCCACCCGTACCCGGGCTTTATTACGTCCCATGGCAAAAATAGGATGAATAAAATCCATATTGACAAACCAGGCCGGACTTTTGAAGAGATCTACCAGTTTCTCACTTTCCCATCCCCCATTACCGGTCAGAGCCAGGCGGGGAAACAGATTGGTATAGGCAATTCCTACCCGGGCATTTGCCTCAATCAGTTTTTGTTCCGCACGCCGCATATCCGGCCGCCGTTCCAAAAGAGATGAAGGTAACCCAACCGGCAAGGTTTCCGGCATGCGCTGTTCCCTCAGGGACAACCCACGGGGAATCTCTTCCGCATGATGTCCAAGCAGCAGTGCGATATCACTCTCTTTGAGCGCTACCTGACGTTCCAGATCCGGCAGTAAAGCCTCCGTACGGGCCAGCTCCACCTCCGCCTGGCGGTAAGCCGTTTCCGATGTTAACCCACCTTCAAACCGCAACTTAGCCAAACGCACACTCTCCCGCCGGGCAGCCACCGTATGCCGGATAATATATAACTCCTGGTCCAAAGCACACAATTCAAAATACTTAGTAGAAACTTCGGATACAATAGTCAGTTCCAATGCACGCCGTGCCTCCGCTGTTTGCAGGTAAGCCGCCAACGCCGCGTCATTAGTCCAGCGGAGATTTCCCCACAGGTCAATTTCCCAGCTAAAAAAAGCCTTTGCCGACATTTCCGGGTCATTCTTTAAACTATTCCCTCCGTAATTCAACTGTTCTTTCTGAAGATTATACCGCATTTCCAGATCCGGTATCAGTTTGGAAAAGGAGATGCGGTGTTGCTCCTTCATCTCTGTCATTCGCGCAGCAGCCACCTGCAGATTATTATTATTCTCCAATGCAGTATGAATCAGATATTGAAGAACCGGATCCGTAAACAATTCCTGCCAGGTAACAGCCGGAATGGTATCCGGTGATTCCCCTGTCCATTCTTCATTCCCCATGGTGAATGGATCCGGCAAAACAACGTCCGGACGGACATACTTCTGTCCGAGCTTACAGGAAGTAACCGGAAGAAGTAGTATCAGTAATAGATAGCAAATATATCTTTTCATAATTATTTCCGTTTGATAATGGCTTCCAGTTTCATTTTTGCCTTTAGTTTATAGATCAATACAAAAAAGAAAGGCACAATCACAATTCCTGCTGTAATGGCCACCAACATACCATAAAACACGCCGGTCCCGATACTATGGCGGGCCGCCGATCCGGGACCACTGGCCAGCAGGAGCGGCAACATACCTAATACAAATGCCAGAGAGGTCATCAGGATAGGACGGAAACGCAACCGTGCTGCATGGATAGCCGCCTTCGCAGGTGCAACTCCCTGGTCAACCTGTACCTTAGCGAACTCAACAATCAGGATCGCATTTTTAGCAGCCAATCCCATCAGGGTTACCAGACCGATCTGGAAATAAATATCATTATTCAGTCCACTTATCCAGATACCCAGATAAGCTCCTAATGTAGCAACCGGTAACGAAAGAATAACCGCAATCGGAACAATCCAGCTTTCATACTGGGCAGCCAGGAAAAGAAAAACAAACAGGAATACCAGCGCAAGCACCATGCCGGTCTTTCCATCCGCCTGTTTTTCCTGGTAAGAAAGTCCACTCCATTCTACCGCTATGTTTTCCGGCAACCGTTGGTCCACGATCCGTTGTACCGCAGCCATTGCCTCCCCTGTACTATATCCCTGTGCAGGGATGGCATTAATAGAAGCCGTATTAAACATATTGAACCGCTTGATCGTACCCGGTCCTGTTGTATAAGAAGTCGTCCCCAGCACAGTCAACGGGATCATCGATCCATTCTGCGCCCGTACAAAATAGAGTCCCAGATTGTCCCGTGTAGCCCGGTAATCAGCTTCTGCCTGAATATAAACACGGTACACACGGTTGAACATATTAAAGTCATTCACATACACCGCCCCCAAAAACGCCTTCATAGTAGAAAAGATATCCGACAACGGAATTCCGAGGTTCTTGGCGCGGTCCCGGTCTACATCAAAATAGAGCTGCGGTATTTCGGATTGCAGTGCGGACGAAACATTCCTCAGTTCAGGCGCCATGGAGGCATAATGCAGGAACGTATCCGTAGCACTTACCAGATTATCCCAGGTAGCATCCGCACGTGCCTCTAACTGGATCTCCAGTCCTCCACTTTCGCCCAGGCCGGGAATCACCGGCGGACGGCTGAAATAGGCTTTTATCTCCGGATAATAATAAAACTCTTTCCGGGCAGCTTCAATCACATCTGCCACCCCCAGCGAACCTCCTTTCCGTTCACTCCAGGGCTTCAGGATCACAGTAAGAGTAGAGCGGCTCTGGGAAGACCCCACCCGGTTACTGCTACCATTCACACTCTGCACATATTCAACAGCCGGATGATCCATCAGGAAATGAACCGCACGGTCCGCCACGATCCGGGTCCGCTCCATGGTAGCCCCTTCGGGCATCTCCAGTTCCACCGTAAAATAACCCTGATCCTCTTCCGGGATAAAACTGGTAGGGATAAACCGGTTGAGGACAAAGACAAAAATCATAGCCATACCAAACCCGGCTATCAGACGCCGTGGATTACGCACTACTTTCTCAACAATCCGGGTATATTTATTATTTCCGATATTCAACCACTCATTGATTTTCCGGAACACAATATTCTTCTCTTTTTTGGAAGGTTTCAGCAACATAGCACACATGGCCGGACTCAATGTCAGGGCCACCACTGCAGAAATCAATACCGATACTACGATCGTCACGGTAAACTGCCTGTAAAGAAGTCCTGTAATACCGCCTAAAAAGGTAACCGGAACAAATACAGCCGCTAACACCAACGCGGTCGCAATCAACGCGCCGGCAAGTTCATGCATCGCCTTGTGGGAGGCATCCCGTGCAGAGAGTCCTTCCTCTTCCATGATCCGTTCCACATTCTCCACAACCACAATCGCGTCATCCACAACAATACCAATCGAAAGGATCAACCCCAGTAATGTAAGCATATTGAGTGAAAATCCCATAACCAGCATAAACCCAAAGGTACCAATCAGCGAAATAGGGACAGCTACCGTAGGAACCAGTGCCGCGCGCCAATTCTGTAAAGAGAAAAATACAACCAGGATAACCAGGATCAATGCTTCAAAAAGAGTTTTATATACTTCATGAATAGACTGGGAAATATATTCAGTCATATCAAAAGGAAAAATATACTCAACCCCGTCCGGAAAGTTCCGGCTGATTTCCATCATCTCCTTCTTTACATTCTCCGCCACCTCCAGCGCATTCGCTCCCGGCAACATATAAACAGAAAGGATCGCTGCGTTTTTAGCGTTCAGACCACTTTCCGTATCATACGATTGTGCTTCCAGGGAGACACGTGCCACATCACGCAAACGGACAATAGAACCATCGGGATTCGCCCGGACCACAATCGACTCGAACTCCTCTACAGTAGAAAGACGCCCGGGAGCGGTAATCGGCAAAGTGACATCC
>JAJQES010000279.1 GCA_021201565.1 Tannerellaceae bacterium | reverse complement strand
TGATAATTATCCTTTTATGTATAAATGCCGCTGTAATGCTTCCAGCATTATTAAAATGCGTTTAGCTGAAATTTATCTGTTGCATGCAGAAGCATTGGCACAGACCGGAAATCTATCAGGTGCAGCTTCTTATGTAAATCTGGTGCGTAGCCGTGCAAAAATTAGCGATCTGCCGGCCTCAGCCTCAGCTTCTAAAGAAAATATGATTGAAGCAATATTGGATGAAAGAAGATTGGAACTTGCTTTTGAAGGACATCGTTGGTTTGACCTGGTTCGTTTGGATAAAGCGATCGAATGTGTAAACAATCTCAATAATCCTTCTTCACGGTACTATGATTCTTATAAACCGGAAGTACGGAAAATAGATGAAAGAAGACTTGTATATCCTGTTCCGGAAAAACAAATGGAGAATAACGAGCAATTGGAACAAAATCCCGGGTATTAAATAATAGTCTTGTATGATAAATAAGTTAAAAAAAATAAGAATGAATTTATTTCTATATATAATCTTTGGCTGGATAACAGCTTTAGCCTCTTGTGGAAATGATCCGGTAGATGAGAATGGTGGAGGCGGAAGTCAGCCGCCTGAGCCAGAAGAAAGAGGAGATGTGACACTATTGGTTACTACCAATAACCGGTCTTTGGATTTGGCAAAGAGGGCAGTTGACTTTAGTGAAAAATCGAATATGTCGCCTTCTACCATTACGTTGGATCCCTCAACCCGCTATCAGGAAATGGATGGATTTGGAGCAGCCGTTACAGGTTCTTCCTGTTTCAATCTGCTTCAGATGACCCAGGCGGACCGTACCGCTTTTCTGAAAGAGACATTTGATCCCAAAGATGGGTTAGGATTTAGTTACATTCGTATTTCAATAGGTTGTTCCGATTTCTCTTTAAGTGAATATACCTGTTGTGACACGCCGGGGATCGAAAATTTTGCTTTGCAGAGTGAAGAGCTTAATTATGTGATTCCGGTTCTGAAAGAGATTCTGGCTATTAATCCTTCCATTCACATCATGGGTTCACCCTGGACCTGTCCGAAATGGATGAAGGTAAATAATCTCAATGATTTGCAACCTTTTGACTCCTGGACAAGCGGGCAATTGAACCCGGCCTACTATGAGGATTATGGAACCTATTTTGTAAAATGGATTCAGGCGTTTGAAGCACAGGGAATTCCTATTTATTCCATTACTATTCAGAATGAACCGTTGAATAGAGGGAATTCCGCCTCACTTTATATGAGCTGGGAAGAACAACGGGATTTTCTGAGAGACGCTTTAGGTCCTCAAATGGTGGCTGCCGGATTGAAGACGAAGATCTACCTGTTTGACCACAATTACAATTATGATAATATTGTAAGCCAACGACAATATCCGTTACATATTTATGCAGATCCGGAAGCTTCTCAATATACGGTAGGAGCTGCTTATCATAATTATGGAGGAAACCGGAGTGAGTTGATCAATATTCATAACAGCTATCCGGATAAAGAGTTAGTCTTTACAGAAACCTCTATCGGTACCTGGAATGATGGCCGTAACCTGTCTACCCGTTTGATTGAAGATATGCGGGATGTAGCACTGGGAACTGTAAACAATTGGTGTAGGGGCGTGATTGTCTGGAACCTGATGTTGGATACAAACCGGGGACCTAACCGGGACGGTGGATGCCAGACCTGTTATGGAGCGGTTGATATCAATAACCAGGATTTCAAAACAATCACACGTAACTCTCATTACTATATTGTGGGTCATTTGTCGGCAGTGGTTAAGCCGGGTGCGGTCCGGATCGGAACAACCGGGTATACAGATTCAAACTTAATGTATGCTGCGTTTGAAAATCCGGATAAAAGTTATGCGTTTGTATTATTGAATTCCGGTTCTGAAAAGAAAACGTTAACCCTGAGTGACGGAACCAATCATTTCACGTATGAGGTTCCGGCCGGCTCTGTAGTTTCTTATAAATGGAACAAATAAGATTATAAACCGAAAATTGTATATGAATTATGAAACGATATAAATTTCTTACCGTCTGGGCAATTTTGTCCGTTGTGCTATTCGCATGTGATGACGATGATGATGTGAATCCGGGTAATCCTGTAATTGCTGACATTGAGTCAGCTGCATCTGCTCACTTTGGAGATAGTATTTCCTTTAGTGCACATGTCGCTGATGATCAGGTTCCTTTATCCACCCTGAAAGCCTATTTATATTATGGGGAAGAGGTTGTACAGGAAGTAGTGATACGGACTAAAACAGCGGGAACTTACACCGGAAAGATATTTGCGCCTTTTTATGCAAATATTCCTAACGGTACTGCAACATTACGTTTTGCACTGCAAAATATTAATATGACCATTTCAAATGTAGATAAAGATATTGCTTTATCCCGCCCCGATTTTCCTTATCTGACTTTAGAGACGCAGGATGGGGAGGAATATAGAATGGAAAGAACGTCACTCTATAATTACGCAGTGACAGCTGTGTTTCCGCAGGAGTTAAAAGCTTTTATACATGCTCCTAAAGTGGGCGAAAATGGATCTCCTATTACGTTCGGCTGGTTAAGTGGAAAGATACAGGAAGATGCAGAGTCGTGGATTCCTTTCTCTTCGGAAGAAGATGGAGAATATACAGTACACTTTAATACACAAACCTATGCTGCAGGTCCGTTTATCACACTCACCTTCGCTGGAGAAGAGATGGTTATGACGGATACGGATATGTATATGGTAGATGTAAATCTGAAACAAAATGAAGAGATTGAGGTAACAGGTATTCCAAGAAGAGAAGAGTGGTGGATTGATCCGGATTTCTTTAAAGAAACAGAAGACGGAAACTTTATTTTTCAACCTGCTGATGGAAAATATCGTGTATGGGCAGACTTTAAATTGAAATATTTTAAAGTTGAAGCTTTAGATGGTGATAATTTAGCAACATTGAAAGATAATGGAACAGGTGCTCTTTGGTTATTAGGTGATGGAGCTGGTAAACCCTCTATTTCAAATGCTCCGGGTTGGGGAGGAAATGAAGGACTATTAATTCCCAGTATCGGGGATAAAAAGTTCCGTATCTCTTTTGTAGCAGGAGAAACAATAAGTATAAGTGAGATTAATTTTAAATTTTTCTTCCAAAAAGGTTGGGGCGGAGAATTTACAAATGCGACTTTGACAACGAATAGTGATATTGTATTTATTGGAGATGGCTCAGGAGAAGATGGTGATCCTTTAAAACGTGATCCGGGTAACTTAGGATTGGTAGATGGAAAACCTCTTACAGCAGGTAAAACATATGTCTTTACTATTGACCTATCAGCAGGCAATAATAATGGCGTTCTGATAGTAGAGGAAAAATAATTAAGTAATGTTATAATAATAAGGATGCAGGAGGGATAACTACCTCCTGTATCCTTTGTCTCTTTATAAGAAAAACACTAAAAATAGCTTTATATGTTGAAATTGATTAAGAAAATCAGAATGGCCTCTTTGTTCGCTTTGTTTGTGCCGTGTGCTATGGCCCAGACGCCGGTTTATCTGGATGAAACCAAACCGATCGAACAGCGGATAGAGGATGCGTTGAGCCGTATGACACTGGAAGAAAAAGTAGCCATGTGTCATGCCCAATCTAAATTTAGTTCGCCCGGGGTGGCCCGGTTGGGAATCCCGGAGAACTGGACTACCGATGGACCTCATGGAATCCGTCCGGAGGTATTGTGGGATCAGTGGGACCAGGCTGCCTGGACCAATGACTCCTGTATCGCGTTTCCGGCGCTGACTTGTCTGGCTGCTTCATGGAGTCCTGAAATCTCCCTTTTGTATGGGAAATCCATCGGAGAAGAAGCACGTTACCGGAATAAAAACATTTTGTTAGGTCCTGGGGTAAATATCTATCGTTCCCCTTTAAACGGGCGTAACTTTGAATATATGGGAGAAGATCCCTATCTGGCCTCTAAAATGGTAGTTCCTTATATCCAGGGAGTACAGGCCAATGGGGTAGCCGCCTGTGTAAAACACTTTGCGTTGAACAATCAGGAAGCCTACCGTCATACAGTAGATGTAAAAGTAGATGACCGTGCGTTGTATGAAATTTATTTACCGGCTTTCAAAGCCGCTGTACAGGAAGGAGAGGCCTGGGCCATCATGGGAGCTTATAACCGTTATAAAGGCGAATGGTGTTGCCACAACCAATATCTGTTGAATGATATTCTGCGTGATGAATGGGGATTCGATGGTGTAGTCGTTTCCGACTGGGGTGGGGTAAACGATACCAAACAATCTATTTATAATGGATTGGATATGGAGTTCGGCACCTGGACAGATGGTTTGAGTGAAGGGGTCAGCAATGCCTATGACAATTATTTCCTGGCTAATCCGTTCCTGGAATTATTAAAGTCCGGCGAAGTACCGGAAGAAGAAGTAAACAAAAAAGTCCGGAATATCCTACGTATGATTTTCCGTACCAATATGAATACCAAACGTCCCTGGGGCTCTTTCGGTACGGAAGAACATGCGCTGGCCGGCCGCCGGATCGCACAGGAAGGAATTGTTCTGTTACAGAATAAGAACAAAGTACTTCCTATCAATGTGAACGCCACCCGTAAGATTTTGGTCGTAGGAGAGAATGCTATTAAAATGATGACAGTCGGTGGAGGTAGCTCTTCCCTGAAAGCAAAGTATGAAATATCTCCTTTGGATGGTATACGCAATTATGTATCGGAGACTGTGAATGTAGCCTATGCCCGTGGATATGTAGGTGACACTGACGGCAGTTATAATGGAGTAACTTCCGGCCAGGATTTGTCTGAAAACAGACCAGCGGATGTTCTGATCAGAGAAGCGGTTGATATGGCACGGGATGCGGATGTCGTTGTATTTGTAGGAGGATTAAATAAAAGTGACTTCCAGGATTGCGAAGGAAATGACCGCAAAGCGTTGGAATTGCCTTACGGACAGAATGAAGTGATCGAGGCATTAGCAGCAGCAAATCCAAATGTGGTCGTTGTAATCGTTTCCGGAAATGCAGTCGCTATGCCCTGGGTAAATAAAGTACCTGCGATTGTGGAAGCATGGTACAGCGGGACAGAAGCCGGAAATGCGCTGGCTTCTATTTTGGTAGGAGAAGTAAATCCTTCCGGGAAATTACCGTTTACCTTCCCTGTCCGTTTACAGGATAATGGAGCCCATGCCTTAGGGGAATTCCCGGGAACTGAAGATTCTGTCACCTACCATGAAAGTATTTTTGTCGGATACCGTTGGACAGATAAAGAGAATATTAAGCCGTTGTTCCCGTTTGGACACGGTTTGAGCTACACCACCTTTGAATATGGAAAACCGTCTATCACTGCTAAAACGATGGGCGCAAATGAAAAGCTGGTAGTAACTGTTCCGGTTAAGAATACAGGTTCCAGAGAAGGTGCGGAAGTGGTTCAATTCTATATCAGTGATAAAAAATCCTCTTTGCCCCGTCCGGTAAAAGAACTGAAAGGGTTTGAAAAAGTACGTCTAAACCCGGGAGAAGAGAAAGTGGTTTCTTTCACCATTGATAAAGAAGCCCTCAGTTTCTATGATGACCGGATCAGAGAATGGGTAGCAGAACCCGGTAAATTTGAAGCCATTATCGGAGCTTCGGCAACCGACATAAAAGGACGGCTTCCTTTTGAACTAAAATGATATTATTAGGTAAGGTAAAAGTTGTTTGGGTAATCAGCCGGTGAGTAACCCTTTTTATTAAGAATGACACATTTTTGAATATTCCATTACCGGCATGAAGAAAGCTGTCTGAGTGATCAGGCAGCTTTTTCCTTTTTTGTTTCTTTAGGCCTGTGGAATTGTAAATCAGTGGTGGCCGGAGGATGAGAATACAGGCCGGGGACCTACTCTATATCAGGCCCGGGCATCGTCCGGGTTTGTTTGTGACCCAAAATCGCCTTGCGGCTTCACAGAGCGATAATTGTATGCAAGCCCTTCCGGAATTACCGTCTCTTTTCACTCCTACAAAATGTTTTTTTATTGAAAAGTTTGCCACTTTGCTACCTCATGTATAATAAATCTTTTATTATCAATTCATTAAGTGTAATGAAAAGGGTGCAAAGTATGATGCAAAGTGATGCAACCTCTTTATTTTGCTATCCAAATTGCTATTTTGCTCTCACTTATATACTATTAACCCTTTCTTTTCCCATCGTTTTTTATTACATTCATTTAGGGCTTTTTTCATACGGAACAGGCTTTTTTAGGGCAAAACAGCGATCTGTTTAGATTGCTGTCCCGGGCCGGCAACGTTAACGACCCGGGTGGAAAACGTTACTGACCGTGGACGGACACGTTGCTGACCCGGGTCAGCAACCTAAAACAGTAGGAACCGGCTGATATATACTATAAGCCATTCTCATAAAAAGTCTGGACCTTTTTACAAAAAGAACCCGGTCTAAGGAGCCGCTTCATACATAAGCAGATAAACTTAAACCGGGTTATTTCTATAGCGGGTAACTGAATTTTACAGACTGTCTCCGAAATCTTTGCGGAATTTATCCACCAGCGCTGCCGGCCAGTTGGATGTCGGCTCCAGACCTCCCATAAAGAAACGCAATACTGGTGGTTCATAGGTGAAACGTAACCCTCCGATCAGCTGGCGGTTTTCATACAACCAAACCAAACGGTCGATTACATATTCAACCTGTGAGAGGGTGAACACACGGCGCGGAATAGCCAAACGAAGTAATTCCGCGTCTGCCATGATCTCAACACCATTCTCATCACGAACACTGGAAATGGTACCCCGTTCCATTCCCCGGACACCCGAGATCAGGTAATAGGCTGCCGCCAAAGCTCCCGCAGGGTATTCACTTTGTGGAATATGGTCACAAAACGAACCGGCATCAATATGAGCCCCTAATACACCCGGAGGAGTTACTACCGGTATGCCTTTAGAATCCAGCTTATTAACCAGGTATTCAATGAATTTAGGACTTTGGCTGATCATTGTCTCATCCAGGGTTTCCATTAATCCGACCGCAATCGCTTCGATCTCTCTTACGGAAATACCTCCGTAGGTGAGGAAGCCTTCATATAATGGAATAAGAGCTTCCATTTTATAATACAGTTCTTTCCGGTTGGTACAAATACCACCTCCACGGGAGGAACTCAGTTTACGGGCAGAAAAATAGACCAGGTCAGCCAATCCGGTCATCGCTTTGATGATATCACCCAGTGAGTTTTCTTTCCACGCATCCTCCCGTTGTTTGATCAGGTAGGCATTTTCTCCGATTAAGCTTGCGTCCAGTACTAACATAATGCCGTATTTATCAGCAATCCGGCGTACATCCATCAGGTTCGCCATAGAGAAAGGCTGTCCGCCGATCAGGTTTGTAGAAGCTTCCATGCGGATAAAAGGAATATTCTCCACACCGTTTTCTTCAATGCATTTAACCAGTTTGTCAATATCAATATTCCCTTTGAATGGATTGGAGGAATGAAGAACCAGCGCATCGTCATACAGCAATTCGGCAATTTTACCTCCCTGCTCCAAAATATGGGCCAACGCTGTTGTAAAATGATAGTTCATCGGAATTACATTTCCCGGTTTGATAAATGTGCGGGAAATCACATTTTCAGCGGCCCGTCCCTGGTGAACCGGAAGCAGATATTTCTTTCCTAACACCTCTTCTACGGCTTTTTGGTACTTCTCAAAACTTTGGGAACCTGCGTATGCATCGTCGGCCTGGAACATAGCTGCGATCTGGTTATCACTCATGGCATTCGTTCCGCTATCCGTCAACATATCCAGAAATACATCTTTTGTACTTAAACGGAATGTATTAAATCCTGCGTCTTCAATCGCATTCAATCTTCTTTCAATAGGTACCAGATGTAATTTCTGTACAACACGCACTTTGTGCAATTCCAATGGAATATCCTCTCCTGTGTAAAATTTTACTTTTGTCATTTCTGATGATATTAGATTTAATTTATTACTAAAAGCGCCAAAAGTAAATAATATTGCAGTTAAACGCAATAAAAAACCTGTGAATTAGTAATAAATATGTTTTTATCCCTGCTAAAAATCAGGTTTGTATATCCCACAAAAGAAAGCTCTTTCCAACTAACAAAAACTTTTAGAGTTTCATTTTGTTTTATTAGTACAAATGAATTCAACGAATGGTAAAAAATAATAACTTCTTTCATACGATTGCCCGGTTCTTATTTCCGGAACCTCCGGTAAGTAATCGTGTGTCGTTATTCCTATTGGTTGCGAGGGTGATATTTGGTGTCCTGCTGATGACGCATGGAATACAGAAAGCCAGTCATTTCACTACTTTACAGTCCGGGTTTTATGATCCGTTAAGAGTCGGTAGTACTGTCTCCCTTTCCCTGGCTATTTTTGCAGAGATTGCCTGTTCACTCGGGTTTATTCTGGGTGCATTTTACCGGTTAGCACTTATTCCGATGATGTTTACTATGCTCGTTGCTTTCTTTAGTTTTCACCGGGAGGATCCTTTTGCCGCAAAAGAATTACCATTTGTATATTTCTGTATATTTCTGCTCATGTTTCTGGCAGGGCCGGGGAAATATGCATTGGATTACTTTATTACCAAACAAATATCCCGTTCAAACAATGTTTAACTATAAATACTAATTAACCAAAACCTTAGCTATTTAACTGTTTTCATACAGCTTATTTAAGCCTGAGTTGTATGATACACATCAGAGGTTTCTTATTCCTTCTTTTCTTTTAACAGAGATGGAAAGATAAGAAACCTCTTTTAATTTAATCTATTTGTACAAAACTAATTATTTCTGTTTCTTTGCATCAAATCTGTAATTACATGACTCAAGGTGAACAAATGATCCTGCGCACGGAGGATCTGGTAAAAAAATATAAAACCCGTACTGTAGTAAATCATGTCTCTATTCATGTGGAGCAGGGAGAGATTGTCGGTTTATTGGGCCCGAACGGAGCCGGCAAAACAACTACCTTCTATATGACGGTAGGATTGGTCACACCGAATGAAGGAAAAATCTTTTTGAATGATACCGAGATCACCAAATATCCTGTTTATAAACGGGCCCGTAACGGAATCGGTTATCTGGCCCAGGAAGCCTCTATTTTCCGCAAAATGACGGTTGAAGATAATATCCGGGCAGTGTTGGAAATGACGAACACGACACCTCAGTATCAAAAGGAAAAACTGGAAAGCCTGATTGAGGAATTCGGTTTACATAAAGTGCGGAAGAATTTGGGAGACCAATTATCAGGAGGCGAACGAGGGAGAGCAGAGATTGCCCGTTGTCTGGCTATTGACCCCAAATTTATTATGTTAGACGAACCTTTTGCTGGGGTAGACCCGATTGCTGTACAGGACATTCAGACGATTGTGGCAAAGCTAAAACATAAAAATATTGGTATCCTTATTACAGACCACAATGTATATGAAACCCTGAGTATTACAGACCGTGCTTATCTGTTGTTTGAAGGAAAAGTTCTTTTCCAGGGTACAGCCGAGCAGTTAGCGGAAAATGAAATTGTACGGGAAAAATATCTGGGTAAAGACTTCCAGCTCCGGAAGAGGGTATTTGACTAAATTAATCCCTTGTTTTTACAGCAAATGACTAAAAAGGGGTGCAAAATAAAGACTTTGCATCACTTTGCATCATACTTTGCTACCCTTTTTGTTGCACTTAATGGGTTGATAATAAAATGATTACTTTGTATAGGGTGGCAAAGATGCAAACTTTTCAACAAAAAAACATTTTGTAGGAGTTGATATGAAGTACCAGGGCTCGAAGTGACTTGAATAGGGATACCCTCCCTATGGGAAGCCCAGGGTTATTGAGAGTAGAGAAGTTAGATTAAGGGGATTTGTAATCCCGGTTACATCTATTATTAGGATCTGTGATCCTTTTAAAACTTATTCCTTTATATGAAAAC
>JAJQES010000448.1 GCA_021201565.1 Tannerellaceae bacterium | reverse complement strand
TAGCTGGAGTAAAGATTGACCTGTAAAAATAAAAATAATAATGAAAAAATAACTATCAATTCCTGAGAATTTAAGTAGTTGTTATAAAATAATTATCAATTGATCAAAACCAGTCTTTCTTCTTCATATATCGCCAGGTGAGACCGCTGATCAGCACGAGAATAGCCCAGGCAGCCGCATAGCCATATTTCCATTTGAGTTCGGGCATGTATTCAAAGTTCATGCCCCAGACACCTACCAGGAAGGTGATGGGTGCAAAGATGGTGGAGACAACGGTAAGGCGTTTCATGATGGCATTCATCTTGAAATCATTGTTGGAGACATACAGGTCTGCCAGCGAGGAAAGGATATCGTTACAGTTTTTGATGGTTTGGATGACATATTCTAATTGATCCTGAATATCTTTCAGGACGGGAATCATCTGTTTATCGACTATTCCGTCAAAAGGAACTAATAATTTATAGAACTGTTGGCCTAAGGGGGCCGAGTTTTTCCGCAGGATCAGATAAGCATGGCGGCATTGCTGGATTTTAGCACCTATATTTTTTTGATTGTAGTTATGCCCTAATAATTGGTCTTCAATTCGTTCCAATAGTCCTTCCACCTGTGCAGCGGATTCGATCAGGTCTGCCATGACCGCATTGAGGAGGAAAGCGAACAGGAGCCCGCTTTTTTGTTTTCGGATATACATGACATCATTTTGAAGTGCCTGATAGGCATTGTCAAACAGAGAGGTGTGTCCTTCGTTGAAACTGAGTACTACATTTTTCTTGACAATCAGGCACACATGGTCGGAATGGACTTTCCTGTCAGCGGTGATCGCACAACTATTGAGTACCACCATAATATCATCATCGTCCACATCAATCTTGACAACATGTGCCGGTGTGAGCACTTCACGTGCATCGAGACTATGCATACCAAACTGTTTCAGTAACCGGGTAATATTCGCGGAATCGGTGAGTCCCTGTACCTCAAACCAACAGATACTATTTTCGTCGGTTAAACTAATGAATGATTCAGTATTGGGATCAATAGAAACAGTTTCCAAAATGGTACTATTATAACGTGTCATCCGTATCCGGGTGGGATTATTATAGTGTCCGGAATAATAGTAGTCTTTGGAAAATTGACGGTTGTTTTTTATAATGGCCCGGCTTCTTGGTGTCATAGCAGAAAAACAATTCTTCAGACTATTATGTTCACGTCGGCAAAATATGTAATTTTGCCAAAAAAATAATAGTGAGAAGTCAGGAAGCAAGAAGACAAGAAGTAAAAATAATAAATAGAAGTTTCTTAACTTCATAACTTCTATCTTCTTAACTTCTTAAATAATAAAGAATGGAATCAATCAGACAAATATACCGGATCGGACATGGACCTTCCAGTAGTCATACGATGGGGCCGATGCGGGCAGCAAATATGTTTTTGGAACGTAACCGGCGGGCGACCCGTTTTCAGGTAACTTTGTATGGTAGCCTGGCAGCAACAGGGAAAGGACACATGACGGATGCTGCTATTCTGGAAGTGTTACAACCGGTAGCTCCTACGGAGATTATCTGGGAGCCTAAAGTCGTGCTTCCGTTTCATCCGAACGGGATGTTGTTTGAGTCGTTTGATGCGGATGACACGCTGCTGGAGACATGGACGGTGTACAGCATCGGGGGCGGAACCCTGGCGAATGAGGATTTCAATGAGCTGAAGACGAAAGATATTTATGAGATGTGTACCATCCGGGATATCCAGAACTGGTGTGAGCAGACGGGCTATTCCTATTGGGAATATGTGGAGCAATGTGAAGGACCGGACATCTGGGAGTATCTGGCAGAGGTATGGGAAATCATGCAACAGGCCATCCGGAATGGTCTTGAGGCGGAAGGAATTATTCCGGGAGGATTGGGGCTGCGCCGGAAAGCATCGGACTACCTGATCCGTGCTAAAGGATATGGAAGTAATATCCGCAGCCGGGGAATGGTGTATGCATTTGCGTTGGCGGTCTCAGAGGAGAACGCGTGTGGAGGCCAGATTGTCACAGCGCCGACCTGTGGCTCATGTGGGGTGTTACCGGCAGTGTTGTACCACCTGAAAGATTCGCGTGAATTTCCGGACTCCCGGATTCTGCGTGCACTGGCTACGGCCGGTCTGTTTGGTAATGTGGTACGTACGAATGCATCCGTATCAGGAGCTGAAGTGGGATGCCAGGGAGAAGTGGGGGTTGCCTGCGCCATGGCAGCAGCGGCAGCCAGCCAGCTATTCGGAGGCACAGCCGCACAGATTGAATATGCTGCGGAAATGGGGCTGGAACATCACCTGGGGCTGACCTGTGATCCTGTTTGTGGTTTGGTACAAATCCCCTGTATTGAGCGGAATGCATTTGCGGCAGCCAGGGCATTGGATGCAAATACATTTTCCAATTTCTCAGACGGAAAACACCGGGTAAGTTTTGACCAGGTAGTCGAGGTCATGCGACAAACCGGAAATGACCTTCCAAGCCTCTACAAAGAAACCTCCGAAGGAGGATTGGCGAAGAATATTCGGAGGAAGTAGTTGGTAGTTAGTAGTTAGTAGTTAGTAGTTAGTAGAACACTCACTACGTTCGTTTAGTAGAAACTCGCTATGCTCGTTTTATTGGAGATATTTCTACTAAGTGAGTGAAGCGAACGTACTGCCAACTACTAACTACCAACTACTTAATATATTTAATTCTTTAATTCCAATGTAATGAAAAACGTTATGAAAAAAGAAAATGTTTTATTGTTAGCGTTGATTGTACTGGCGGCATGCGGGCAATCGAAAAAAAGTGAACCGGAGGTTGTGGCCATGAGTGGTAATCCGGTATTTGAAGGATGGTATGCGGACCCGGAGGGTATTGTCTATGATGACACCTACTGGATTTATCCAACCTGGAGTGACAAGTATGAGAACCAGATTTTCTTTGACTGCTTTTCTTCTAAAGATTTAGTGAACTGGACCAAACATTCCCGTATCCTGGATAACAATGAAGTTACCTGGGCCTGGCGTGCGATGTGGGCGCCGGCTGTACTCCGCAAAGATGGTAAATACTATCTCTTCTTTGGAGCCAATGATATCCAGAGCAATGACGAGTATGGCGGAATTGGGGTTGCCGTGAGTGACCGCCCGGAAGGCCCTTATAAGGATCTGTTAGGTAAACCGCTGGTCGACAAAATTGTGAATGGCGCGCAACCCATTGACCAGTTTGTCTTCCGTGATGATGATGGTTCTTATTATATGTATTATGGTGGCTGGAGACACTGTAACATGGTAAAGCTGAATGATGATTTTACGGAACTGGTGCCGTTTGAGGATGGAGAGATCTATAAAGAAGTGACTCCTGAAAATTATGTGGAAGGACCGTTCATGTTTAAGAAGAATGGTAAATATTATTTTATGTGGAGTGAAGGAGGCTGGACGGGACCGGATTATGCCGTTGCCTATGCGATTGCAGACTCTCCTTTCGGACCGTTTGAACGGGTGGCCAAGATTCTGGAACAGGATGATGAGATCGCGAGAGGCGCAGGCCATCACTCTGTTATCCAGGTACCCAATACAGATGAATATTATATTGTTTATCACCGTCGTCCCATCAATGAAACAGCCCGCGACTACCGGGTGACTTGTATTGAAAGAATGACTTTTGACGAAAACGGATTTATCCATCCTGTGAAAATGACTCACGAAGGTGTAGCGGCACGTCCGATCAAATAGCCGGTTACAGGAAAAAATTATAGAACCAAACAAGGCTGTCTTAAAAACAGTTTGTTTCCCGCGAAAGCGGGAACCGCATTAGAACTTACGGTAATTATACTTATTAAATAGTATAAAACGTTTGTTCAGGTGCGGTCCCGGATCAGGTCCGGGAACAAGTTCGTTTTTTAAAACAGTCTTGTTTTTTATATAGTAACAGGATTCTTACATTTCTGTCATAAAACCAAAATGGACATGAACAGGAATATGCCGGCAACCAGTTCCGTTTGACTCCTAAATATGCCTTTTCGTCTGGAATGGACGTTTTTTAGTAATAGGTAATCGGATTTGTAATCTGTCTTATCGTACAGTTAATATAGTTTCAAGGGTATTTAGCCTTTATCGGATCCGGAGATCCGAATATTCATATTAGTTCGGATTGCAAATCCTCACGTCCAAAAACTCAAAATCTTCCAACCAGCTCGCAATTGGCTAAGGCCGCTTTAGGATTCCTCACATCTAATCCAATGTCCAACGATTTTAAAAAGTTCCCCCTTTAGGGGGCGGAGGGGGTCTTAGTAATACTTAATTACTCTCTCCGCAATGTCACAGGGAACTTCTGCTTTTTCCATGAGGCTGGTTCGTTTAATCCAGTTTCCCTGTTTATCGTATTCGTAGGTATGAAAGGTACGGGTGGTATATTGTTCCCGGCCTTCGGCATACGTATAAATATGTTCTTTGATGTCGCCCATCTCATTATAGGTAAATTCAGATATTTCAGAAATATCTTCCCGGGGTTGGGTACTTTTACTTCGTTGTAATAGCCCCTCTTTATAAACAGATTCCCGGGAGTAGACGATCTGGCCCCGTTGATTGGTGCTGGTCACGCGGACTGTATTCTTTTCCAGTTTGTGTTCTGTTGTCGCGATCCGTTCTCCCCGGTTGTTATAAGTAACCAGTTGTTTGTACCCCGGCCGGCGGTTTTCCCGGACTTCCCGGGAAACCAGTGTCCCTTCCTGATTGTATTTGGCGATGACCTCTTCCTCAGTCTCTTTCCCCTTATATTCATAGCAGTTCCTGACAAACAAAGTGCCGTCCGGTTGCAGGTGATGGTATTCCACGAGCCTTCCCTGCTTATCATACAGTTCTATGGTACGGAATGAAAACTCTTCAATCTCTTCTCCATTCTCCCCGATAGTAGGTTCCAGTTCCCATCCGTCGGCAGTCACTAATCCCCTGGTATAAGTCGTTTCAGTCTGGTCAATAGAACGGACTTTTCCTTTGACCTTCCGGGAAACCGGAAAATCATCGTTTTGTGCGATCCCCTGTGTGGAAATAAACAGGAGGAGTGTACATATAAATTTGATTTTAGTCATTGTATGTTATTTTCTTTTCACTAAAAAACACGGCTAACCTGTTTTTCTGTATCATGCTGATAAATATAGTGCTTTGTGTATTCATACCAATCCCTGCAAAGGTACGCTATTTTTTAGTACCGGAGCCGTTTATAGCGATTTATCGCTACCGGTGTTCCGGAGAGATTCCGGTAAATAAGAAAATAAATTATCAGTTGTCAATTGTCAGTTGTCAATTGAATGCCTACATTTGTATCCTAATTTTAATATAAAAGAAAACACAAAAAGAATGGGCGGTTTTTTCGGAACTATTTCCAAATCTGCATGTGCCACAGATTTATTCTATGGAACAGATTACAACTCTCACTTAGGGACCCGCAGGGGCGGGATGGCAACCAATGACGAAGGCGTGTTTAAGCGCTCTATTCACAATCTTGAAAATTCGTATTTCCGTACCCGGTTTGAAAGCCAGTTGGATAAATTCACGGGTAACTCAGGGATCGGGGTAATCAGTGATACAGACCCTCAACCTATTTTTGTGCATTCGCACCTGGGGAAATATGCGATTGTGACCGTAGCAAAGGTGAATAATCTGGTAACACTGGAGAAAGAATTACTGGAGCAGGGATGTCATTTTACGGAGCTGAGTTCCGGTAGTATAAACCAGACGGAATTGATTGCTCTCCTGATTTCACAGGGAAAAGATTTTGTGGAGGGAATCGAGAATGTATATAATAAAGTAGAAGGTTCCTGTTCTATGTTACTATTGACGGAGGACGGACTGATTGCCGCGCGCGATAAATATGGACGGACCCCTGTCCTGGTTGGCCATAAAGAGGATGCGTATGCGGTATCCAGCGAACCCTGTAGTTTCCCAAATCTGGGCTATGAACTGGAATACAATGTAGGACCGGGCGAGATCGTGAAGCTGACCGCGGATAAGATGACGCAGTTGCGGGCTCCGAATAAAAAGATGAAAGTCTGTTCATTCCTTTGGGTCTATTATGGGTATCCGGTATCTGATTATGAAGGAGTCAATGTGGATGCTGTCCGGTATGCCAGTGGGATGGCTATGGGAAAAAAAGATACGGTAGAGGCAGACTTTGTTTCCGGTATTCCGGATTCCGGTATCGGGATGGGATTGGGATATGCGGAAGGGAAAGGCATTCCGTATCGTCGCGCCATTGTGAAATATACACCCACCTGGCCACGGAGCTTTACCCCGGCAAACCAGTCCGTACGTGATTTGGTCGCGCGGATGAAACTGATCCCGAACCGTCATTTGTTGAACGGCAAACGGGTTATTTTCTGTGACGACTCTATTGTGCGGGGTACTCAATTGAGAGACAATGTAAATATTCTGTATAGCTACGGAGCCAAAGAAGTACACATGCGGGTAGGGTGTCCGCCTATCCTGTATTCTTGTCCATTCCTTGGGTTCTCAGCCTCCAAATCGTCGCTGGAACTAATCGCACGGCGGATTGTTAAGGAATTGGAAGGGGATGATACAAAGGATCTGGATAAATATGCGGAAACTGATTCGGACCAGTATAACAATCTGGTAGATTGTATCCGGAAAAAATTAAATATCACTACCTTGCGGTTTAATACGGTAGAGGATCTGATTGCTTCAATCGGATTACCCAAAGAATGTGTTTGTACACATTGTTACGACGGATCAAAAGACGACTAAAATAGAGAATATATGAATCTTACAGACAGGTTTTTAAAATATGTTTCATTTGACACAAAGTCAAACGAAACATCCGGAACTACTCCGAGTACTCCGGGACAGCGTGTGTTGGCAGAAGCATTGGTCGAAGAACTGGAAGCGTTGGGGCTGGAAGAGGTCACACTGGATGACAATTGTTACCTGATGGCTACACTACCGGCGAATACCACCAAACAGGTACCGGTCATCGGATTTATTGCCCATCTGGATACAAGTCCGGATCTGTCCGGGAAAGATGTACATCCCCGGATCGTTCATTATGAAGGGGGAGACATCGCCCTGTCTGAAGAGGAGAATGTGGTCCTTTCCCCGGGGATGTTTCCGGAAATGACGGATTACATTGGCCAGGACCTGATTGTAACCGATGGTACCACTTTGTTGGGCGCGGACGATAAAGGGGGGATTGCCGCCATTGTTTCTGCCATGGAATACCTGATCAACCATCCGGAGATAGAACACGGAAAAATCCGTATTGCTTTTACCCCGGATGAAGAGATCGGCCAGGGAGCGGATCATTTTGATGTGGAAAAGTTCGGTTGTGAATGGGCCTATACCATTGACGGCGGACAGATCGGTGAACTGGAATATGAAAACTTCAACGCGGCTGGTGCTAAAGTAATCTTTAAAGGGTTAAACGTACATCCGGGAACAGCAAAAGATAAAATGGTCAATGCTTCTTTGCTGGCCGTGAAGTTTGCCTCCTGGTTGCCGGGACATCAACGTCCGGAACATACCACCGGCTATGAAGGGTTTTACCATCTGATCCATATGTCGGGATCAGTAGAGGAAGCGACCCTTTCCTATATTATCCGTGACCATGACCGGAAATTGTTTGAACAAAAGAAAGAACTGATCCAGGCGTTGGTTGGCCAGATGAACATGCAATATCCGGGTACTACCACCCTGGAAATGCGTGACCAGTATTATAATATGCGGGAAATGGTGGAACCGAAAAAATACATCATAGACCTGGCCTTTGAGGCAATGACGGCTGTAGGGGTGACCCCGATCGTAAAACCGATCCGGGGAGGAACCGATGGTTCGCGTTTGTCGTTTATGGGATTGCCTTGTCCGAATATTTTTGCCGGGGGGCATAACTTCCATGGACGGTATGAATATCTCCCTGTGAAGTCACTGGAAAAAAGTATGGAAACGATCGTCAAAATAACTGAGATATTGACACAACAATCTTAAAAAACACAACCATGAAGAAAACACCATTTACTGATGCACACATCGCATTGGGAGCAAAAATGCATGAGTTTGCCGGCTATAATATGCCGATTGAATATTCCGGTATTCTGGATGAACACAACACCGTTTGTAACGGGGTAGGAGTCTTCGACATCTCCCACATGGGAGAGTTTTGGGTAAAAGGCCCGAAGGCCCTTGAGTTTATCCAGAACATTACCTCGAACGATGCTTCGGTACTGACTCCCGGTAAAGCACAATATACCTGTTTCCCGAATGACGAAGGGGGAATTGTGGATGATCTGCTGGTGTATTATTATGAGCCGGAAAAGTATATGCTGGTGGTGAATGCTTCCAATATCGAAAAAGATTGGGAATGGTGTATGAGCCATAATCCGATGGGAGCTGAACTGGAAAATGCTTCTGACCGGACCGGACAATTGGCGGTCCAGGGACCGGAAGCGACTAAAGTCCTTCAACGGCTGACCCCGGTGGATCTGTCTTCCATCCCTTATTATTGTTTTACAACAGGCGAATTTGCCGGCTGCAAAGAGGTGATTATCTCCAACACCGGGTATACCGGTGCAGGTGGTTTTGAACTCTATTTCTATCTCGGTGATGCTATGACGATCTGGAACGCCCTCTTTGAAGCAGGTGCACCGGAAGGCATTAAACCGGTTGGATTGGGTGCGCGCGACACGTTGCGGCTGGAAATGGGCTTTTGCCTGTATGGGAACGACCTGAACGATACTACTTCACCTATTGAAGCCGGATTGGGTTGGATCACCAAACTGACGGAAGGAAAGAACTTCCCCGGACGTGCTGTCATTGAAGCGCAGAAGGCCGGAGGAGTTTCCCGGAAACTATGTGCTTTTGAACTGACAGAACGTGGGATTCCCCGTCACGGATATGAAATTGTAGATCCGGAAGGACATGTAATTGGTGAAGTGACTTCCGGAACCATGTCACCGGTGCTGAAAAAAGGAATCGGTATGGGGTATGTGCAAACCTCATTCGCTAAACCCGGCACTGATATTGCCATCCGTATCCGGAACAAAGACATCAAAGCCCAGGTCGTAAAACCGCCATTCAGGAAGTAAAAAAGTACAAATAAGAGTTTACCTGCTTTTATCTCGCTGGCACGGAACCCGTTCTTGCTGGCGCGGAACTCCGTTTCCGTGCCTTGACTCCTGATGCTAAGGCACGGAACGGAGAGTTCCGCGCCAGCGAGGGTAGATTAAGTCCGGAATAAATTCTTCTGAACATTTGTGATCTCCGGGCCCATATTCTTCTTTACAAAAAAACATTTTGTAGAGAGAAGGAGGTCCTAAAGAACAGGCGTTTCTTTCCTACTTACATGGAATGTTCTGTTATTGGGTAGGTTCGATTTTGCCGTTTTCTTTGATTTGATAGGTTGTTTCCTCAATGGTAGGAGGGGTTTCCCATGAATTGGTATGAATACTCCGGAAGCCATCCCTGAGAAGTTCGGAGGCTATGCGGGTCGCTGACTCAGCTATTTCATCGTATGCCAGGATACTATGGTCAATGATTTTCAGATTCTCATTGTAGTTAATAAGTTGAGTGAATAATTCATGTTCTCCCCGGAAATAGTTGATTACTACGGTCAGGAATTTACCGGAATACTCCAGACGGTAGCTGAGATTGATTTCCGCTATTTCCTCCAGGAGTTCATCCAGTTGAAGGAGTTGTTTTTCTTCCGGGGTTAGTATATAAGTGAAAGAGTAATTATCAAAATCAGTACTTTCTGTATAGGGAAATGTTTTTACTTCTAAATCCCGGATAAAGTCAAACTGTTCCCAGCCGTCCGGCCTTGTTTCCTGTGTCCTGGTTTGTGGCTCTACCGGTATGTATATTTCAGATAAATCCACTTCTTCGATAACCGGTGTACCGGATAGATAATAGTTGTTTGGTTCTTTCTTGTTGGATTTACATCCGGCTATACCTACAAGTAGGGAAAAAATAATAA
>JAJQES010000427.1 GCA_021201565.1 Tannerellaceae bacterium | reverse complement strand
CATATAGATTATATATTAGATTAAACTCTTCTGTAAAGGAGTGGATTTTCTTCCGGAAGGAGTTGACTTATTGTACGGTTGTTTTGACTAAAAAGAAAAATGTCAGGCCTGAATGTTGCTAAACATGGGTTGGTTTGCTGGCTAAGTTGTCCTCCGGCAGAACCTATTCAGGTGTTTGATTGTAATATTGCCGGACAAACGTGTTTGGATGGTTCTACACCGGTGTGTACCTGTGATTAAATAGAGGAAGATAAAGACAGAATAGTTCCCCGGCTTGACCGGGGACCGCAAAAAACAGTCGTTAGCTACAATATATAAATAGTAAACAGCCTGTTCTAATGCGGTCCCCGGTCAAGCCGGGGAACAAAGAAATTACTTTATCAGCTTTTATAGCCACTTAGTAGGCATCTGCTATGGATTCTGTTTTGAGTTGTTTATCGAAGGTGGCTTTATCCAGCTTTGTGTGTATTGTGATGGTTGCCGGTTTACCGGGTAACAGGTCGAAATAGTTGTCGGAAAAGAAATTGTCTATTCCTTCAATGCTCAGGAATACTCCCCGGGCATACACATCACTTTCTATGGTTACTTTGTAACCTCCTTCAACCGGCCCGGATTGAGTCCGGATGGTTGCTTTGGGGAAGTTGATGTCTTTATAACGGGCCGGAAAATAGTTGTTTGTATATTCTTTTCCGTTATTCTCTTTGAACCGGGCATGGATCACCACTTCATTGCGTGCTTTACCTCTCAACACTCTTTCCAGTGCTTCCGTATGTTGGTTCCTGCTGCTGTTAGCCGGTAACGAGATGTTCTTTTTCTGCTGGTACAGGATCTGGCCGTTTAGATCCATTGCGGTGATTTCCAGCGTACCCCGTACCGGTTTGACCCGGTCGGATACCACATAGATATCCAGTTTGTCATCATCTGCGATAGGGGAGACGAGAATATCGTCGAACGCTTTTTTAGCAAAATAGTGTTGTGCTTTCCAGCGTCCGTAATAGTCGCGGCTTGACCAGGAGGCTACCGGCCAGCAATCGTTGTGCTGCCAGTAAAGGGTACCCATGCAGTAGGGCATATCCCGGCGATGGGCCTCAATGGCTGTTTTGATAGCGTCTCCCTGAAGGAGTTGTCCCATATACAGGAAGTTCGGGAAGTCTTTGGGTTTACGGTATTCGTTTAACAGGTACCATTCAATCAATCCATTGGCATGGCTACCGCCCCGCTGGTGGGCCATCATCACTTCGGAGAAAATATCATGGTCACGTGCTTCGGGCGCATATTTCAGGACGGATTGGTATTCGGGGAAGGACTGGAAACCGTATTCCGAAAAGAAACGTGCCCGTACTTTGTTGTAGGTGGCGATGGAGTCTTTGGCATGCCATACTCCCCAATAGTGAGCATCTCCGTTGGGATTCCAGTTTTCTGTTCCGGATTCGCATTTGGCATCAGGATCTCCACCGTACGGAGAGGAAGGCCAGTAAAAGGCTACCGGGTCATACTGTTCCACCACTTCAGGCAGGACATCGTGGAACAGGTCTTTATAGTCTTTCCGCATTTCGTCCAATACGCCTAATGCTTCGTACTTCTGCCACCATCCCCAGTTAAACCAGGCGGTATGGTTTTCATTATTTCCACACCAGATCGCGATAGAAGGATGATTGCGCAGGCGCACTACATTGTCGATTGCTTCCCGGCGGATATTTTCCAGCCTGTCCGGATTCATCGGGTAGGTGCTGCAACCGAACATGAAATCCTGCCAGACCAGGATGCCGTATTGGTCACACAGTTCGTAGAACATGTCGTCTTCATAGATACCGCCTCCCCAGACGCGGAGCATATTCATATTGGCATGGACAGCATCAAGGATTGTTTTTTCATAGTTTTCAAATGTGAGCCGGGGCAGGAAGTTATCCTGCGGAATGTAATTGGCTCCTTTGGCAAACACATTTACACCGTTCAGACGGAAATAGAAGGTTTGTCCGGCGTCGTCTTTATCACGGATCACTTTTATTTCCCGGATGCCTATGTTGTCTGTCTGGCTGTCTGCGGGCAGCCCGTTGAAGTCCAGCGTGGCAGTGAACGGGTAAAGGTGAGGATCACCCAGGCCATTGCTCCACCATAATTTCGGATTACTGATCTGCAATACGGTTTCAATGACATTTTTGCCGGGTTGCACCTGAACGGTCTTTGTCCATTTGTTTTTGATCCCTTCCGCCTGAATGTTTACGGTTGCTTCCCCTGCGTGGTTGGCATATACAGTAACCCGGGCCCGGATCTTTGCATGCCGGGCATTGACGCTCTCCTGTATATAGTGTATGTTTTCTATGCGGGCTGTGTCCCATCCTACGATATAGGCCGGACGCCAGATCCCGCTGGTTACCAGGCGTGGCCCCCAGTCCCAGCCGTAATGATAGCCGGCTTTGCGGGCAAAGACACTTACTTTTTTATCAAAAACGCCGCCGTTTTCCGATTGGTCGTTCCCGGCTTCATTCTGATAGTGAAGGGCGTCAAAGTTTGGTATATCTACTTTCAATGGGGAATGGAAATAGATGCGCAGATCATTGTCTCCCTCTTTCACGATGTTTTTCACATCTATTCGCCATTCACGGTGCATATTATTGGCTTCGAGTATGCACGTTTCATTCAAATATACACCGGCATACGTGTCTAATCCTTTAAAGTAAAGTTCGATATTTTCTTTGTTAAAAAGTTCCGGCGTGACAGTCAGGGTTGTTTTGTATTCCCAATCCTCTTTATCCACCCATTGAACACCCCGTTCATTCAGCCTGTAAAAAGGATCTTCAATAATATGATTGGCCATAAGGTCGGTATGAACCACTCCGGGTACTGTTGCCGGATACCAGTTGTTTCCTCTGACCTGTTTAAAGGTCCAACCCTGGTTGATCTCCTGTTGAATGACATTTGCCAGGAGGGGGGTAGATGTAATGGATGTGATAGACATTGCTGCTGCGGTTACAATTGTTTTGTAATTCATGTGTTTAAAGTGATTGTTTATTTAGTTTGTTGACAGGATTTTTACCTTCAGGTGTGTACATGTACTCTATCCGTTCCCTATAGTGTTTCTCTACTTTACCACGGATGATCTTCATGGTACTGTTTACCATCCCGTTTTGCTCGGTAAGTGGTTCGGGAAGAATGGCGAAGGTGGCCGGTAACCAGCGGTCCGGGAACAGATGGGAGAGTTCTCCGCCTTTACGGAATTTGTCGATTTGTTCCCGGAGGATCCGGATGGCCGCTTCCTGTCCTTCTACGGTGGTCAGGGACAACTGTGCTTCGCCCAGTTTTTTAGTAAGCTGTTCTTTGTTCGGTACCAGTAACGCTACGGTATATGGATTCTGGTTGTTGTAGAGTAATACCTGGTCAATGCAGGAGGAGTGTTCAATCAGTGCCTCTTCGATTCCTTCGGGACTGTACTTTTCACCGTCACTTCCTATTAAAAGGCTTTTGAACCGTCCGAGTACAAACAGAAGCCCGTCACGCATATATCCCATATCACCGGTGTAAAGCCAGCCGTTCCTGACCGTTTCGGCAGTGGATTCCGGATTTTTCCAGTAGCCTGCCATGACATTTTCACCCCGGATCACGATTTCTCCTTTTTGTCCGACAGGCAGTTCGTTTCCGTTGGCATCGCATATTTTCAGGTCCATCGGTTGTACCAATACGCCACTGCTCCCAAACAGGTGGCGGCGGGGCCCGTTGGTGGAGATCACCGGAGTGGCTTCACTCAGTCCATAGCCCTGGTACATAGGGAGACCGATCGCATAAAAGAATTTCTGAAGGTCTTTATCCAATAGAGCACCCCCACCGATAAAGAATTTGAGTTCGCCCCCGAAGTTCTCCCTTATTTTGGAATAAAGGATTTTATCAAACAAGGCGACTGCCGGTTTTAGCAGCATACGCCATCCCCGTCCTTTTTCGTCTCCTCCCTCTCCATTATATGCATAGGAGAGGGAAAGGGCTGTATTAAACAGACGTACAACCTTCCCGCCCTGCTTCCGGATCCCGTCTTCGATGTTTTTCTTAAAGTTTTTTGCCAGGGCCGGAACACTCAGAATGAGATAGGGTTTGAATTCTTTTATATTAACAGGAATATTTTTCAGGGTTTCCATGCCGGTCCGGCCTACCTGGACAGTGGCTACGGAAGCTCCCCGGGATATGAAAATATAGAATCCGACAACATGTGCAAAGCAGTGGTCAAGAGGCAGGATGACCAGTGTTTTCCAGGTCTCGTCTATATCAATACAGGACAAAGATTGCTCGACGTTGGCTGTGTAATTACGGTGGGTAAGGATCACCCCTTTCGGGTCGGCAGTTGTTCCGGATGTATAGGTAATCGTAGCGAAATCATCGTTTTGGAGTGAGAGTCCAATCGCCCGGAATTCTTCCGGCGTATGATTTTCCAGCCAGTGGGTACCGGCCTCCATCACCTCTTTGAGGGAAACTTCTTTCTCTTCCCGGGAGTCCTGTTCATCAAATACGATGATCTTTTCCACCAAAGGTAATTTCTCTTTGATCAGGCGGATTTTTTTTAGTTGGTTACCGGAAACCAGTATATATTTTACTTCCGCATGCTGCAACCGGAAGACCAGATCGTTGGCCTCTTCGAGCTTAATAGATAGAGGCACGTTGACTCCCCCGGCATAAAACATCGCCAGTTCGCCAATGATCCAGGCATTGCGTCCTTCACTCAATAACGCCAGATGGTCACCGGGGCGTACCCCTAATGAAATGAGCCCGGCTCCCAGGGTATAGACCTGGTCGCGCACTTCCAGATACGTCGACGGCTCAAACTGATCTGTCGTTTTTTCCCACAGGAAAGGGTTCCCCGGATATTTTTGTACCGATTCCTCAAAAAGGTCTACAATTGTTTTTTTCATGGTTCACGGATTCACTTTACTTCTGTTTGTTATCCAAAAGTAGTTATTTCTGACACGTTGTACAATAGCTTATCTTATCAATTACTGGTACTATTTTGATTATTCGTCTAAATGTGAGAAAAATCTTATCTTTGCGGCGCTAATGAATTAATAAATTGAGAATCATGAAAAAACTGGCTACTTTATTTGCTGTGTGTGCTTTTGTATTCCTGGCGGCAGGGTGTTCTTCCTCTCAGAAACAGCCTTTGGAAATCAAATCTCTTACTCGTGTAAATAATCCGTTTCTTCCGGGATATTATGCAGACCCTTCTCTGGTGGAAAAGGATGGAACTTATTATTTGTATGTGACCTCTGATCCGTGGGGCACTGATTTCCTGGCTTGCTGGACCTCGGATGATTTTGTGAACTGGACGTTTCATGCGCTGAATTGGCCGACCAAAGAGGCATGTACAAGTCCGGACTCGGGTGGTAGCATGGTATGGGCTCCGTCGGTGATTGAACGGGATGGATTTTATTATATGTATGTATCGGTGGGTGCGGAAGTCTGGTGTGGGAAAGCGTCTCATCCGTTGGGACCGTGGGAAAACCCGCTGGGTGACCAACCTATGATCCCTTATGATAAGACCGGATATTACCATGTGATTGACGCGGAAGCGTTCCGGGATGATGACGGACGCTATTACCTCTATTGGGGATCGGGGTGGAACTGGGTGAACGGCCATTGTTTTGCGGCTGAACTGGCTGAAGATATGAGTAGCTTTAAAGATGAACCCCGGGAGGTAACCCCGGCCAATTATTTTGAAGCTCCCCTGATGGTAAAGAAAGATGGGGTCTATTATCTGACCTATTCGGATGGAATTACGATGGATGATACCTATAAAGTAAGATATGCCGTAGGGGATAATCCATACGGGCCTTTTACGGAGGCGGACAATAGCCCGGTCCTGGAGGCTCATCCGGAGAAACAGGTTTATGGTCCCGGCCATCATACGGTAGCACAAATTGGGGAGGAGTTGTATATCCTGTATCATAAACACCGGTTGCCTTATGTCGAAGGAACTGCTTACCGGCAGAGTTGTATGGATCCTTTTGTTATAAACACAGAGAAAAAGATCATTGAAAATATAGATCCTTCTAATTCGGTGGTGATTGATCTGCCGGCTACCTCCCAACCCCGGACTATAAACGTAAAAGAGGTAAGAGCCAGTTCGGAAAAAGAAAGCTGGTGCGCTCGATCCAAAGTGTTGGATAAAAGTTACCAGACTTTGTGGTATCCGGCGGCCGGTGATGAGTCTCCGTGGATTGAGCTGGCATTGACAGAACCCCGGGAAGTAAAAGAGATTGTGATGCGTTTTGAATATGCCTGGAAGGAATATGCATTTGATTGCGAGATCTCCCTGGATGGACAGGCATGGACTCCTCTTTATCAGAATTCCGGAGAGAAATGGGTGGGATCACCTGTCATTATTCCAGTAGAAGACCGGGATTGCCAGTTTGTACGGTTTATCTTCCGGAATAGTGAAGTGGGAATCTTTACCATTGATCTTGTAGAATAATATTGTTCCGGATTTAACATCCCGGCATCCTATACCCGGAATGGGTGCATCCTGTCAGTAAAACGGATGCACCCATTTCTTTGATAGGGTGCCTTCTTTTTTGTAATAGGATGTGTCCCTTTTGAGCTATATACAGAGACAAGCTATAGAATCAGAGACAATCGGTTTTCATGAGGAAATGATTTGAGTTATTTCTTCCAGAATCGTGGTGGCAGTTTCTATGTTTGGTACCTGTTTAATTACAATGCTCCGTTTACCGTTCATATCCCGCAATTCACAGTTGCGGGGATATTTTTGAATATAGGCGATCAGTTTACCAAACGCGTCACTCTGGTAATAAGGGCTTTCCGGGTTGTTTACAAGGAATAAGCTCATTTGTCCCCTTTTCAGTACTGCTTTTTCGATACCTAACAGCCGGGCGATTCTCCGGAGACGTACGACCCGGATCAGCTCTTTTCCTTCTTTTGGGATCTTACCAAAACGGTCTTTAATCCGTTCGGTGAAAGCCAGAATATCTCTTTCCTCTTCCATTTTATCCAGTTCCCGGTAGAGGGATACCCGTTCGGAGTCATTGGGAATATAGGTAGGAGGGAACATGAGTTCCAGATCGCTTTCTATAAATGTTTCACGAACATACTCTTCTCCTGTATTGGGTCTACCGGTTTCCGGGTCAGCATACAGCTCACTGAACTCTTCCAGTTTCAGTTCGTCGACAGCTTCTTCCAGGATTTTCTGATAGGTTTCGTACCCCAGGTCGGCAATGAACCCGCTTTGTTCGGCTCCCAGCATGTTACCGGCTCCCCGTATATCCAGGTCCTGCATAGCAATATGGATCCCACTGCCTAATTCCGCAAAGTTTTCAATTGCCTGTAACCGTCGCCTGGCTTCCGGGGTAAGGGTGGAGAGGGGCGGAGAGAGTAGATAGCAGAATGCTTTCCGGTTGCTCCGGCCGACCCGTCCCCGTAGCTGGTGAAGATCTGAAAGACCGAACTGATGGGCGTTGTTGATAATGATGGTGTTTGCGTTGGGAACGTCGATGCCGCTTTCTACAATGCTGGTCGCAATAAGGACATCGTATTCGTAGTTGATGAAATCCAGCAGGATCTTTTCCAGTTTCTCCGGTTCCATCTGGCCATGTCCCACACAGACGCGTGCGTCAGGCACTTCCCGCTTGACCAGCGCTTCGATCTCATGAATATTCTGGATCCGGTTGTTAATAAAGAATACCTGTCCGTTACGGCTCATTTCAAAGTTGATGGCTTCCCGTATAATATCGGGATTAAAGCGGTCTACTTCGGTTTGAACCGGATAACGGTTGGGAGGAGGAGTGGTGATGCTGCTCAGGTCCCGTGCACCCATTAAAGAGAATTGCAAGGTACGTGGAATGGGGGTTGCCGTCATGGTCAACGTATCCACATTGCTTTTGAGTTGCCGTAGTTTTTCTTTTACGGAGACACCGAATTTCTGTTCTTCGTCAATAATCAGCAATCCCAGATCTTTGAACTTTACATCTTTACTGACCAGCCGGTGTGTGCCGATCAGGATATCCACCTTTCCTTCGCTGACATCTTTGAGGGTCGCTTTGATCTGGGCAGAAGTACGGGCCCGGCTGATATATTCGATCCGGCAGGGGAAGTTTTTGAGCCGTTCGGAGAATGTCTGGTAATGCTGGAAGGCCAGTACGGTGGTGGGCACGAGTACCGCTACCTGTTTGTTGTCGGCAACGGCTTTAAAGGCGGCGCGGATGGCCACTTCTGTTTTCCCGAATCCTACATCTCCGCAGATCAGCCGGTCCATGGGGCGAAGGCTTTCCATATCAGTTTTTACATCCGCCGTTGCTTTCATCTGGTCGGGGGTGTCTTCATAGATAAAGCTGGCTTCCAGTTCATGTTGCATAAAGCTGTCAGGGCTATAGGCAAACCCTGTTTCCTGCCGCCGTTTGGAGTAGAGTAGAATGAGATCGCGGGCAATATCTTTTACCTTTTTCTTGGTCCGCTCTTTCATTTTCTCCCAGGCTCCTGTGCCCAGCTTGCTCAGGCGGGGTGCTTCGCCGCTGTCTTTCCCTTTGTATTTGGAGAGTTTATGCAGGGAATGGATACTGACAAAGATGATGTCGTTGTTTTGATAAATCAGCTTGACTACTTCCTGTATCTTTCCGTTTACTTCGGTACGGACCAGCCCACCGAATTGTCCGACTCCGTGGTCTATGTGTACAATATAGTCTCCGGAGGTAAACTGATTGAGTTCTTTTAGGGAAAGGGAAATTTTACCACTACGGGCTTTATCACTTTTCAGGCTGTATTTATGGAACCTGTCGAATATCTGATGGTCTGTAAAAAAACAACTGTGTAATGTGTTATCCACAAAACCGGCATGCACTGTTTTATTGACAGCTATGAACGGAATATTTTCCTCCCGGTCTTCAAAGATCGTACGGATACGGTCCGTTTGTTTTTGAACATCACTCAGGATATAGATCGTATAGCCTTCTTCCAGGTATTTCCGGAAGGACTGGCTGACAAGTTCAAAATTCTTATGGTAAATGGGTTGTAGTTCGGTCCGGAATGTAATGGTGGCATCCGGGGTACCGGCTACATGGCTTCCGATATGGATCCGGCGGAAATCCAGTACAGTCCGGTAAAACTCTTCACCGGTGATCAGTTTGCTCTGCATCTGGGCCTGGTCTGCAAAGGAATATTCATCCCCTAAGATGGGTTCTTCATTCCAAAGTCCATCGATCCGTTCCTTACACCAGGCCATATCCTGCATCGTGACCAGGGTGGTTGCCGGTAAGAGTTGTAACAGGAAGGAATTGGCTCCGCTACTTTTACTGATTTCCGGTACGATATAGATGCTATCCATTTTCTCTTTGGAGAGCTGTGTCTCCACATCAAAGGAACGGATTGTTTCTACTTCATCTCCGAAAAAGTCAATACGGTAGGGAAATTCATGGGAGAAAGAAAATACGTCGAGAATACTTCCCCGGAGGGCGTACTGTCCCGGTTCATACACATAATCAACGTGTTCAAATCCGTATTCATCCAGTACGTCCGAAACAAACATATTGTCCAGCTTTTCCCCGGTATGGATCTTGAGGGTATTTTCCTGTAATGTTTCTCCTGAAACTACTTTTTCAGCGATTGCCTCCGGATAGGTGACAATCAGAAAGGGTTTCTCTTTATTCTGCAAGCGGCTTAGCACTTCGGTGCGGAGGATTTCGTTGGCCGGGTCTGTATGACCGTATTTGATGGAACGGCGGTAGGAGGAGGGGAAAAAGAAAATTCCTTCTCCATTACTTACCTGCATCAGGTCATGATAAAAATAACCGGCTTCTTCCAGATCATTAAGGATGCATAGAAAGTTCCCTTTTTGTTGGGTGAAAAAAGAGGCCGTAGCCATAGCAGCACCTGAACCGTGTAAGCCTTTCAGGAAAATATTCCGGGAAGTTTGATCTGTGAATAAGGTCTCTGTCGCTGCGATTTGCGGATGGGCCGCATATATGCTGAGTAATTCCTGTATTTCCAAAACCTATCTAATTTAGTACAAAATTAGTATAACAATTGA
>JAJQES010000447.1:9730-10017 GCA_021201565.1 Tannerellaceae bacterium | reverse complement strand
CTTCTTTACCTTCCTACTTCTTATTAATAGCAATGCCATTGATTTATTAGTATAGAAGATCACCTCCGTAATCAGCAAAGAAAACGGAGAGTTATATTAGCTTCTCTTAAGATTGATTCTGTATATTCCTTCTTTCTTACAAACCTTACGTGTACAGAAAACCTTGCAAGACTTTCCCAAACCTTGCTAAAGAATTTACATAGTCCTGCGTTTAGCTTGCTGTTCACCCGGGTGGGGGGGGGGGTGTACACCCCACGGGGGGGGGGGGGGGTGGGGGGGGAGCCGGA
>JAJQES010000447.1:0-9720 GCA_021201565.1 Tannerellaceae bacterium | reverse complement strand
CCCCCCCGGGCCCGCCGCCCCCCCCCCCCCCCCCCCCCCCCCCACAACAACCCCCCCCCCCCCCCCCCCCCCCCCCCCCACCCGGGTGAACAGCAAGTAAAACAAGGAATCCTCCCATATATAACACAGACTCTTGCTAAATGTTACTCATAGGAAAAACAAAACAGATAAAGGGATATTTATTCTAACAGATAGGTTTTACAGGTGTCAATCCCATTTCCGCTGCCTTTTTAAGCATAAACTCATACGCTGCTTCATACTCATTGGGAATAACACCATCCAGAATAGCATTTTTAATGGCTTCCTTTATAACCCCAACCGGTTGGGAGGGAGGCAATGCAAATGTTTTCATAATTTCTTCACCGGATACCGGAGGCTGGAAATTCCGGACCCGGTCCTTCTCTTCTATAATAGCCAGCTTCTCCCGCACCAAACGGAAATTATTCAAAAAGCGACGCACTTTCTCCGGGTTCTTACTGGTTATATCTGCCTCACAAAGCAACATCAAATCATCAATATCATCTCCTGCATCAAACAACAGACGACGTACTGCGGAATCAGTCACTTCATCATCCGCCAGCGCAATAGGACGCATGTGCAGATTTACCATCTTCTGTACATACTTCATCTTTTCATTCATCGGGAACTTCATCCGTTTAAATATTTTGGGAATCATCCGCTCCCCGATGAAATTATGATTATGGAATGTCCAACCTAACCGGTTATCCCACCGTTTAGTGGCTGGTTTGGCAATATCATGAAACACCGCACTCCAGCGCAGCCACAGATTACCGGTATCCTTGCTCAACCGGTCCAGCACCATCAGGGTATGCGCAAAATTGTCTTTATGACCAATTCCCTCTTTAGTCTCCACCCCTTTTAAAGCAGTCAACTCAGGAAATATAATAGAAAGCAACCCGGTTTTATCCAATAGTTCAAATCCGATGGAAGGTTTGGGAGAAAGGATAATTTTATTCAATTCATCGGCAATCCGTTCCTGCGAGATAATATGGATCCGCTCTTTATTCCGCACAATAGCATCAAATGTTTCCGGATCAATAAAGAAACCCAGTTGAGTGGCAAAACGGATGGCCCGCATCATTCGCAACGGATCATCACTAAATGTAATATCCGGGTCCAGTGGAGTCCGGATCGTAAGATTCTCCATATCCTCCAGTCCGTCAAACGGATCCACCAATTCTCCATACCGGTTTTTATTCAGGCAGAGAGCCAGGGCATTGATCGTAAAATCCCGGCGGTTCTGGTCATCTTCCAGGGTACCATCTTCCACAACCGGTTTACGGCTATCGCGGTGATAGGATTCTTTGCGGGCTCCCACAAACTCGATCTCAATTTCCCCGGATTTAACCTGAGCTGTTCCAAAATTCTTATATACAGCCAGATGAGTATATTTTCCAAACTTTTTTGCGACAGTTTTTGCCAGTTCTATACCACTTCCAACAGCAACTACATCAATATCCTTAGACGGACGGTGCAGAAAAATATCCCTTACATAGCCCCCGATCACGTATGCCTCTACACCTAATTCATCTGCCGCTTCCGAAATGATCCGGAATGGCCGGGTATTTATATGATTGAATATTTCCTCTTTATCTATATACATTGACTTGATTTCTACAATTTCGTATTGACAAAAGTACAGGTTTATCGGGAATTATCCCTTATTATGATTATTTTTGTGTTTCAAGCATACATCAGATATGAAACCAAATATATGGGTAAGTTCTTCACAGGCAAAAGAGATGTTGGCCAAGCAACTGGTTACCTGGCCTATGGCGAAGAAAAACTATGCAGCTTTTAAAGACATACAATATAAAGTATTTGCACTGGACGGCTTTGAGATCAAAGTCCAGTTCAATCCGTCACGCATACAATCATCCGGAGCAAATGTTAATCCGGAGTTTCTGAAAGAGCGGCGTTGTTTTCTTTGTCCGGACCATCTGCCGGTAGAACAGCTACGGCTTCCATTCGGAAATGATTATCTGGTACTTTGTAATCCCTATCCGATCTTTCCGGAACATTTTACCATTTCTACCCGGCAACATGTCCCCCAATCCATAACCGGACGTTTTCAGGATATGCTTGAAATGGCTCGCCGGCTGGACCAGTTCACGATCTTTTACAATGGTCCCAAAAGTGGAGCATCTGCCCCTGACCACATGCATTTTCAGGGGGGTACCCGGGATTATATGCCACTGGATTATGAAAGAAAAAAGATAAATCAGACCAAATATACCTGTATCCGTTCAGAAGAAAATGGCCGTATATATACCTTACAAAACTACCTGCGGAACGGATTTGTTATCAAAGCAGACGATAAGGGTACAGCCTGCCGTATGTTTCAGGAGGTATATAAAGTATTGCCGTTACAAACAGGAGATACGGAACCGATGATGAATCTCTTCTGCCTGTATGAAAAAGGAGCATGGCTCACTATTATTATTCCAAGAAAACAGCACCGCCCATGGCAATACACTGCCACGGGTACCGACCACCTGCTTGTCAGTCCGGGAGCTGCGGATATGGGAGGATTATTCATTATTTCACAACCGGAAGATTTTGAAAAAATCTCAGCCGGATTATTAGAAGACATATACGAGCAACTTTGCCTGAGCAATGAAGAAATTGAACGTATAGCCAATCAATTGTAATCTGTTAAAACAACAATATGAAACAGTTTTTTAAAATGGTATTTGCTTCTGCGCTTGGAATATTCCTGGCAGGAGGATTTCTTATTCTATTAAGTTTTTCCTTTTTAATAGGAATGGTCAACTCATTAGGGAGCACACCGGAATATGTCCCCAAAACAAATATTGTTTTTAAAATTCCCGTTACCGGAGTTATTTCCGAAACCGTTCAGGAGAATCCGTTTGCCGCTCTAACCGGAACAGACGAATACAGGATTTCACTCCATGACCTTTTGCGCTCTATCCGGTTGGCAAAAGAGAATCCCAATATTAGTGGAATCTATCTGGAAGGAGGTATACTTAGTGCAGGAACAGCTCATATCGACGCTGTTCGTGAAGCGCTACTCGATTTCAAAGAGAGTGGTAAATTCATTGTGGTGTATGCCGGAACCTTCACACAGGGTAGTTACTATTTATGTTCCGTAGCAGACCAGATTTACCTAAATCCCCAGGGCAATCTCCTGATCACGGGATTAATGTCCGAGACTACCTTTTATAAAGGTCTGATGGATAAAGTAGGAGTACAGATGAATGTATTCAAAGTAGGTACTCACAAAGGCTTTCCGGAAAAATATACCCGGACAGACCTCAGTAATGAGAACCGGGAACAAATTAGTTCTTATCAACAGGGTATCTGGACAAATATTACTCAAAATATAAGTCAAAGCCGCAACATATCCCCAGAGGTCATTAACCAGTTTGCTGATCAGGGTTTAGCATTCGGCAGACCCGAAGAAGCGGTTGAAATGGGATTAGTGGATGATCTGAAATACCGGACTGAAGTAGAAGACCTCCTCCTACTGCTTTCCGGCCAAAGCGGAAAGAAACTGGAAACAGCCGGATTAAATAAAATGAAGACAATCCGTGTAAAACCGACTGTTCAAAGTAATCACATTGCTGTAATATATGCTGAAGGAGAAATCAAACCCGATGATACTTCTATTTATAGCAGTGAACAGGTTATTTCTGAGAAATTAGTCCGCGAACTGGTAAAGTTAAAAAACGATGAGAAAGTAAAAGCCGTGGTTATGCGGGTAAATTCCCCGGGAGGAAGCGCCTATATTTCGGATCAGATCTGGCATGAAATGATGGAATTGAAACAGGTAAAACCAGTAGTCGTTTCTATGGGGAATGTGGCTGCTTCAGGGGGATATTATATTTCCTGTGCGGCAGATAAGATCATCGCAGAACCCACTACCCTTACCGGTTCAATCGGCATCTTTGGATTATTTCCTAACATCGCAGGCTTAATGGATAAAATCGGAGTGACTACAGACATTGTAAAAACAAACCGGTTTGGAGATTTCGGAGACATCTCCCGTCCGATGCGTGAAGACGAAAAAATGATCTTCCAGCAATTTGTAGACAGAGGATATGAAACCTTTATCACTCGTTGTGCCGATGGAAGAGGAATGACAAAAGAAGAAATTGACCAGGTGGCGCAGGGAAGAGTCTGGACTGGGGAACAGGCACTCGAAAGAGGATTAATAGATCAACTCGGGAATCTGAATACAGCGGTTGAGGTAGCGGCAGAATTAGCAGACCTTCAGGAATATGGGATCACCTATGTGGATTCTTCCAAAGATTTGTTGAAAGAATTATTGGAGAAACGGCTTTCCGGTATAAAAACAACCCTTGTAAAAGAGGCTCTTGGTAGTGAATATGACCTGATCCGGTCCATTCATACCAAAGAAGTAGAGATGGGATTGTTCTGCCGTCTGCCTTTTGATATTACTCCACTCTAAATCCGGGAAAAATGGAAAACACTCCCAAACTAAGACAGTATCTTTTTCCTTTCTCTTTTCTGTATGGAATAGGAGTTTGGTGCAGGAACTTTATGTTCAATAAAGGAATATTGCCAACCGAACAATATCCGGTACCTGTGATTTGTATTGGAAACCTATCTGTTGGCGGCACAGGAAAAACTCCCCATACAGAATATGTGATCCGGCTATTAAAAGATAAATATAAAGTCGCCGTTCTGAGCCGCGGATACAAACGAAACACAAAAGGCTTTATGCTTGCTTCCCCGCAAAGTTCCAGTAAGACAATCGGGGATGAACCTTATCAGATCAAACTCAAGTTTCCGGATATTATTGTTGCTGTCGATGAAAACAGACGGAGAGGCATTAAACAACTATTGGCACTGGATGAAGAACAAAGACCGGACGTGATTCTATTGGATGATGGATACCAGCACCGCTACGTGACTCCCTCTCTTTCTATTCTGTTGACCGATTTTAACCGCTTGATTTATCTGGATAAATTACTGCCGGTTGGTGGTTTGCGGGAGTCCCGGAAAGGAGTTTTACGCGCCGATGTAGTGGTAGTGACCAAATGCGACCCGGATCTGAAACCCATTGACTTCCGGATACTCGAAGAGAATCTGAATTTGTGGTCGCATCAGTTACTCTATTTTTCCCGGATTATTTACGGAGAGATGGAGCCTCTCTTTCCGGAAGAAACAACTCCGCAGAAACTGGAAAAGATACGTCCGGAAAATGATGTGATCGTTATAGCGGGAATTGCAAAACCGGAATTGTTCGTTGACGAAATCAGAAAACATACTGAAAAGGTTTGCCCTTTCCTCTTTCCGGACCACCATAATTTCACAAAAAAAGACTTCAAAAAAATACAGGATAAATTCAAAACCTTTACTGATCCGCTCATCCTTACCACAGAAAAGGACGCCGTAAGGTTAAAGGACAATAAATACCTGCCGGAAGAGTGGAAAAGCCGGCTTTATTACTTACCGATCCGTATCGACTTTAGTGCAAAACATTATACAACGTTTGATGAAGTAATTGTAAAACATGTAAGCGGATTTAAGAAAAGTAGAATTTAAAATACAATATGGATAAAAGAACAGAAATAAGTGCATTCGGTGAATTCGGATTAATCCGCCCCCTGACAGAAAAGATAGAGTTGAAAAATCCCGGTACTATAAAAGGGATAGGCGACGATGCTGCAGTACTCGATTACAAAGAGAAACAAATACTGGTAACGACAGACCTTCTTCTGGAAGGCATTCACTTTGATCTGACCTACGTTCCTCTAAAACATTTAGGATATAAATCAGCCGTTGTCAACTTTTCGGATGTATATGCGATGAATGGACGTCCGAAACAGATCACCATATCAATAGGTATCTCCAAACGTTTTAGTGTAGAAAATCTGGAAGAGCTTTACAGTGGTTTACAACTGGCCTGTGATATTTATGGGGTAGATATGGTTGGAGGAGATACATCTGCCTCCCTGACAGGGCTGACTATTAGTATTACCTGCCTTGGAGAAGCGGATAAAGACCAGATTGTGTACCGGAGTGGAGCAAAAGATACGGATCTGATTTGTGTATCCGGAGATCTGGGAGCGGCCTATATGGGGCTACAATTACTCGAAAGAGAGAAAAAGATTTTCAAGGGAGAAGCAGACTTTAATCCTGATTTTGGAGGAAAAGAGTATTTACTGGAACGACAGCTAAAACCGGAAGCCCGTAAGGATATTATAGAATTACTGGCGGAGAATGGAATCAAACCAACAGCCATGATCGACATCTCTGACGGACTTTCCTCCGATTTACTACACATTTCCCGCGAAAGTAATGCAGGATGCCAGGTCTATGAAGATCGTATACCCATTGACTTTCAAACAGCTTCTATGGCCGAACAATTCAACATGAACCTGATAACCGCAGCAATGAATGGAGGAGAAGATTATGAACTGCTCTTCACAGTTCCTCTGACTGATCACGATAAAGTTTCAGCCATAAAAGGGATCAGGGTTATCGGACACATTACAAAACCCGAATTAGGTAACTTCCTGATTGGACGGGATGGCGGAGAAGTGGAGTTAAAAGCACAAGGGTGGAACTCACTGGCAAACTAAAAACTCACCACAAAAAGCACACAGAAGATCCGGTTACCCGTATCCTCTGTGTGCCATAAATAAAGCAACCAGCCTCATTAACTTCTCTTTCGTTGGATCTGTAATTTGATAATGACAAATATACTCCTCATTTCTGACCAGTAGAATAGCAAAAGTCTGATCATTTTGAATAATCACTCCCACTTCTGTACCATCTTTTTCTTTAAAAACAGTAGCTTTATCATACGTCATAGGATAGGCATCTGTAAAACCTGCCAAATTACGAACATACTCCTTCGTCATTTCCTCTATGCTGTCGTCATTCCCATAAGCAGGATAAAAAGTACAACCTATGTTCACACCTTGTTCCCGGTATGTGGAGCGTATATGTAAAAATGTATGTTCTTCACCCGGAGGGAAATCAACTTCGACTAACATACCGTTATTTTCCAGTGGGAACTCTCCCCAGGTTGTATTAACCCCATACTGATAATCCTCCGGTTTATCCGGCAACCAAACGTGTATGTCCATCACCGGAAAATAGCAGGAGAACCCCTCACTCGCTATTACATCAGTTACATGGGGTAGATCAATAGTATCTAAATAGATGGGACTTTTAGGTTTGAAGTCCAATAGCTCTGAAAGGGGAAGATAGTTCCCCTTTCTTTTACATCCGGAATTTATTTTAATACCTGAAAGGATAGGATCATAAGAAGAAATATTTCCAGGATGTAATCCTGAGATAGTAAATGAATGGTAACCCTCTTCGGTTTCAAACCAAATATGTAAATCACCGGATTCACGCGATCCGTAAAAACGTCCCTCTGCCTCTATCCCATCAATAATAAGTTGTATCTCTTTCGTATATACATAATAACTATTCAGCCCCTGCCCCATAGTATTGAAATTAACAGGCTGAGTACTCTTTTTATCTGAATATCTACCCATAAAAGAAATTCCTTTACCTCTCAGCCAGTAAAAATGCATAGGATTCTCCACTATGTCTGCCATATCCATGTTTAAAGTCAGGTTATTATCTGATTCCGGTACTATTTTACGCCCATGAAATTCATAATAACATCCTTCAGGCAATTGTATGCTAAGCTGGTACATAGGAATATTTATTTCTGTTTCCGGTAAAGATTTTCCTGTAATCCTACGATAAGGATGTTCTGTATTATGATCTGTTATGTGTTTATTTTCATTCTCATAATAACCGTAGGCAACACGGGTTTCATATCTTCTACGGTGCTCCCATAACTTTCTTTTACCAAAACTTTTAATGATCTTTTTATGGGCCGTTTTATTTGCACTGGCACTATCTAAAAAAAATAGAAATAAATAATCATCCAGAAAATAAGAATAAACTTCCTGGGTACTTTCACCAGCTATAAGACTGAAAGCAAAACCGGTGGAGATATTAGTCTTAATACGCTTTAAAACCTTTCCATCCTTACTCCCTGCTTTCCGGAACGTTTTATATTTTTCCAAATCAAACGGATAGATATCTAACTGTAAAACGTCTGTGGGATCATTCGTCGCCGAAAAAAAGAATTTATTTGTTTGTGTCTGCCCTAAATAGTCAGGATTCAGATAATAATAAGTTTTATCATTCACATCCAGGGCAACTTCCTTACCATCCAGAAGGGGTACCATAAAGCCGGCGTGAGCAGGTAGTGTCAAACCCACCCCTAACTGCGGTATATTAAATTCATATTTCCTGTTTAAACTCATAAATCCCTGATTCCGGGTTTGAGCATGCAGGTTAAAAAGAGAAGCTATATATAAGAAAAGGATATATTTCCACATAGCCTTTGTCATTTGAAACAAATATATAAAAAACAAAGAGGCTGTACCGTGTTGATACAACCTCTTTCTATTATAAAGTAAAATTATTTACTCTTCGGTTTTTGCTTCCGGCTCAACAGCGGGAGCTGCTACTTCAGCTACAACAGGAGCTTCAGTTACAACTGTTTCTTCTACTACCGGAGCAGCAGTTTCAGTAGTTGTAGCTTTTTTACTACGTGAACGTCTTGTCTTAGTCGCTTTTTTCTTAGTATCTTTCAACATATTTTCGTTGTAATCTACCAATTCGATAAAGCACATCGCAGCATTGTCACCCAGGCGGTTACCTGTTTTAATGATACGAGTATATCCTCCCGGACGATCTGCAACTTTCTGAGAAATTTCAGTAAACAATTCAGTTACTGCATATTTATCCTGAAGCAGACTAAACACCATACGTCTTGAGTGTGTAGTATCTTCTTTAGATTTTGTGATCAGGGGTTCAATATATTTACGTAATGCTTTTGCTTTTGCCGTGGTAGTGAATATTCTCTTATGCTTAATCAAAGAAGAAGCCATATTCGAGAGCATCGCCGAACGGTGAGAAGCCGTACGTCCTAAATGATTAAATTTTTTATTGTGTCTCATCGCTTTACTTACTCTTTATCTAATTTATATTTTGTGATATCCATACCGAAAGAAAGATTCAGGCTTTCAAGCAGCTCATCCAGCTCAGTGAGTGATTTCTTTCCGAAGTTACGGAATTTCAACAGATCATTCTTGTTGAATTTAACCAGTTCACCTAACGTTTCAACATCTGCTGCCTTGAGGCAATTCAGGGCACGAACAGAAAGATCCATATCCGCTAACTTGCTTTTCAGCAACTGACGCATATGTAATACTTCTTCATCGAACTCTTCATTACCATCTGCATCCACTGTTTCGATAGCAATCTTCTCATCAGAGAATAACATGAAGTGGTGGATCAGGATTTTCGCGGCTTCTTTTAAGGCATCTTTCGGATGAATAGAACCATCTGTGGCTATTTCAAGAACCAGTTTTTCGTAGTCCGTCTTCTGTTCAACACGGAAGTTTTCAATTGAATATTTTACATTCCGGATCGGAGTATAAATAGAGTCAATAGCAATGGTTTGCACATCACCACCAACCAGTTCCATATTCTCTTCTGCAGGAACATATCCACGACCTTTATTAATAGTCAATTCAATTTGGAAACTTGCGTTCGGATCTAAACGACAAATAATCAGATCAGGATTCAATACTTCAAAACCTGTCAGTTGCTTGCCTATATCACCGGCTTTGAACACTTCCGAACCCGAAACAGTAATACTTACTTTTTCAT
>JAJQES010000093.1 GCA_021201565.1 Tannerellaceae bacterium | reverse complement strand
GAATCATATCAATCAAATAAGAACAATTGATTTTGAAAATGGATTAATGGGAATCGGTTGTGGAATCGAATATCTTATTCAGGAAGGATTAATCCGGGAAAATGGAAATGAAATACTGGAAGATATAGATCAGGTTTTGTTTCTGGTTATCAATAACGAAGAGAGACTCCAATGCAGCCAACAAAAGGTTCTGACCGGATGGATGAAATATCTGATGTATCGTCTGAAAGGACAACTAAACTATGCGGAAGATTCCATCACGATCCGGAATAAAACCCTGTTTATTCATTGTATAGATTTAATCGAATATTATTTTGAATATTATATTTCCCGGAGAGAAGAATTAATGTTTCTCCTTTATAAAGGCTTATCCCTGAATATTATCAATTATAAAATTCATAGACTTCTAAGCAGGTTAGAAGAAGGATATACATCTTGTGAGAAACAGTCCTTTGAAAAGAGAGAAAACGAGTGGATGCAAAAAAAGTATAGTCAATATGCCAACTTACAGTCAGACATACAGGTTTTACCAAATACGTTAAAAGAAGGTAAAGGGGGTGTTGGGTTGTATTTACTCACTGAAATAAATCATATAAGTAATCACTGGCTATCTTTAATTTAAGGTCTAATGAATTCCCTGACTGACTTAACCTTTCTAATTCCTATACGGATTGATTTTCCTGAAAGAGAAGAGAATCTGACAACCGTACTACATTCTTTATATACTTCAACCCATGCTAATATTATTATTCTGGAAGCAGACAAAATTCCTTTATACAGAGTAAGGATTGCTGACCCCAGAATATCTTATGTATTTATACAGGACAATGATCCGGTCTTCCATAGGACTAAATATTTAAACATCCTGCTACAAAAAACAGAAACTCCCTATGCCGGAATCTGGGATAGTGATGTCTTAATCAGTAATAACCAAATAGAAAAGGGTGTAGATGTTTTAAGAAAGGGAAAAACAATCTTTTGTTTTCCCTACGATGGTCATTTTTACGGTATGGATGAATTATTCAGCCGGGAATTCAGACAAAATAATAATTTCAACTTTCTATTAAAGAACAAACATCACTTTCATTTGATGTATGGTTGTAATGCTGTTGGAGGTGCATTTCTGGCGCATAGAGAGATGTATCTGAATTGTGGAGGAGAGAATGAGCATTTCTATGGTTGGGGGCCGGAAGATTCGGAAAGAGTAAAAAGAATGGAAATTTTAGAATATACTCCTTACCGGATAGATGGACCTTTATATCATTTATATCATCCCAGAGGAAGAAACTCTTTCTTCTTCGATGAACAAAAAGAACTATCTAACCGGAAGGAGTTGCTAAAGATCTGTTCTATGGATAAAGCGACTCTTTTAAATTATATACAATCCTGGTAATTACTCTTCCAGCCAGCTGTTAATTTGGTCGATGATTTTCTTTTGAGTAGCGTCTGGCATGGTACGGATACGTGCCCGGTGGCTTCCTTTAGGCTCAATATAGATCTGTAGATTCTTTTTGCCTTTCAGATCCGGAACACGTGTGGCACTCCAGGGATCATATTCACCGTAAATAAAGATCATTTTAGGATCGTTATTCTCCAGGAAGTTCATGATTTTCTGATAAAGCTGATCACTGAATGTAACAGGTGCGACTCCTTCGGGTAACATCAGTTGCTCCAGATACCCGCCGGCTGAGGGTATGGTCAGATATTTCCGGAAAGGTTTGGTATCATAGGGATAGTAACCCAGTTCCCGGGCAGCCTGAACAAAAAAGGAGGCAATAGATTGCTGTTCGGAAAAATAATCCGGACCGCTTACAGTCAGTAAATGTTCAAATAAGGTTTTATCATCCGAATCCAGCGAAGGAATTGTATTTACAGAGGTACCCCACTGCCACAAAGCAAACGGGTATTCAAGAACGGCATAATCCAGTACTTCTTCAGGGGAGATACGGTATGTCAGTTGTTTCTTTTCATTATACTCTTCCAATAAAGGAAGCATATCCGCTTTACGTTTTAATACTTCTATCTGAAACTCTTTTATTCTCTTCCGTTCGGCTTTGGTTCCCACCTTTTCCAGAAAGGACAGATGACGTGGATCTTCTATGGCGCGATTCAAAGGAGCGACATACGGCACGGAAATATCGACATCATCAGGGAAGAAAGCCCGGTATAAAGTAGCCGTCTGGCCACCCTTACTAATCCCGGTACTGATCCACTTTCCGGGATAAATGGTTTTCAATAATCCATTTACATGATGAAGGTCATAAGCGGAATTTTGTGCTGTAAGATATTGCCAGTCCAATGGTTCAGGCGTAGACTCCAAAAAATAACGGTGTTCTACAAATACAATATTGGTATTGAATAAAACTGACAATTCATCCTGGTAATTAGGAGATAAGGCATAACTTCCTCCGTACCCTTCAGTCACCATGACAGTAGGGCGGTCAAATCCCCTGTGGCTTATAACCACCCGCTGATTAAAAGAGCCTTTTTCCGGAGCCTGATGATCCAATGGCTGTTCTACACGAACCACATACTTTTCCGGAAAATGATTGGACTCCAATGCCTCTACACTAACTATTGCCGGTAAATCCGTCAGTTTTTGGAATAACTCTTCCTGTGCGGAAAGGAAAAGAACCGGAACAATTAAAAAGAACAATAGCATGTGTACGGAACGAATATTTCTCTTAATCATGGATGTATGATTTTATTATTTGACAATTTCACCGAATGTTTTAAACTCATATCCCTGGCCCAGTAACCACTCTATAGCCCGGGGGAGAGCCTCTTTCATATTGGTTTCCGCTTTCAGGGAATCATGGAAAACAATAACAGACCCATTGCGGACATAGTTTTTTACTACATTAAAAACACCATTGGGAGTCATATGGGGACTGTAATCACGAGTCACCACATCCCACATAATGATGCGGTATTTGCGGCGTAACCACAGGATCTGGGGGAATCGCATGTGACCATGTGGGGGGCGGAACAGGTCGCCGGGAATATATTCTGCCGCTTTCTGCACATTGGCCAGGTAATTCTTTGTCCAGTAACGAATCCCCTGAATATGGTTATATGTATGATTTCCTACCTGGTGACCTCTGTCTACGACCATCCTGAATACTTCCGGATATTTCCGGACATTGTCTCCTACACAGAAAAAAGTAGCTTTGATCCGGTAATGATCCAACAGGTCTAACACCCACGGAGTAATCTCCGGAATGGGACCGTCATCAAAGGTAAGGTACACACATTTTTTACTGGCCGGTAAACGCCAGACGGCTCCTGGAAACAGGAGTCTGTATATCCAGGGGGGCTGTTCTATAAACATATCTTATCTTGCTGCTGAAGAAAATATCATCCGGTATTCATCGAATTCCTGTTGATAAGGAGCAATAAAGTCTGGATTATATTGCTTAGTCACTCTGGCAATTTCCTGCATGACCATCATATTATGCTCCAGATCTCCCCAAACCGAACGTAACTGGTGTTGATGTTCCAGACGGAAGAACCAGTTCAGGTTACGCATGGCATTGTCGGCAACTAACTTATAGATTTCTTCTGCTTTTTGATTCTCACCCAGTATATAATAATACTCTGCCAGTGAAAGACCAGTCGCATCCATCGGCACATTTTCCGGAGGAAGCACTTCCATGGCACGATCCAGAACCTCCAGCGCTTTCTTTGGTTTTCCTTCGGTTAATAAGGCTCCCGCCAGACGGCCAAAGAGATGGACCCGGTAGGATTTACACATTCGCATCACGTTTTCGTCCAGATAAACACCTGGTTTATCCACCCCGCCCCAGCGGAATTTATTCATGACATTGTCATACATCTTTTCCGTATTGATCGCCCGGACCGTTCCTTTGGTTTCCATCGGAACGATCTGATGGGCCAACCCTGTTTGCTGAAAATAACCATCTAATTTCACAAACTGGTCAGGGCTTACTGTGATGGCATAATAAACAGGCCGTTCCCAGTCATTATTCTGTAACATATCCAGAATAATCAGCTCATGTTTACCTAATACATTTTTACCGGATAAATCAATCATCATATCTGTAATATATTGCGCATTCTGAGGTGATATTACCCCTCTGTCTACTACAGTTGCGGAATCTACAGGCATAATAAGTTTATCGGTAGGAATATAATCAAAATCCTGACTATAACCAGGCAATTTCTTAAATCTCGGATCATCACTCCGCACAAAATTAAGAGCACGGTTCAGATCCCATTCTTCTATTTCAGGGAATGGAACAATATAAGCAGCATCACGCGTTCCCTGTACATATTCGGAACGGTCCCAGGAAATGGGCAACGGATCAGATTTATAGGCCTGGCGTTTCATCTGGTCAATATACCAGTCGGTTTGCAAATAGCTGGTATTACAAACCCGTACATCTGTCCGGATTCCCTCTACCTCCTGTGCATACCACAACGGGAATGTATCATTATCACCATTTGTAAAGATAATCGAATTAGGTTCACAGGATTCCAGATAGTTGGCTCCGAAATCACGGGCTACATATCTATGGGAACGATCATGGTCATCCCAGTTCTGGCAGGCCATCTGAATAGGGACGATCAAACAGGCCAGCGTAGCAAGAGCCGCTGCCAATGTACCTTTCATACGGGATTCCAGAAAATGTGCCAGAGCAGCTACCCCAAAACCGATCCAGATACAAAACGCATAAAAAGAACCGGCATAGGCATAATCTCTTTCACGAGGTTGATAGGGGGTTTGGTTCAGATAAAGTACAATAGCAATACCGGTCATAAAAAAGAGAAAGAAAGTCACCCAGAATGCCTGGATTCCCTTTTGTCCCCGGTATGCCTGGAAAAATATTCCCAGAATACCCAGCAATAATGGCAACATATAATAGACATTATGTCCTTTATTGTTTACAATGTCATACGGCATATCTTCCTGGGGGCCGACCAGATACTTATCTATAAATTTAAATCCGGTGATCCAGTTCCCGTGAAGAATCTCACCATGACCCTGAATATCGTTCTGGCGTCCGGAGAAATTCCACATAAAATAACGCCAGTACATGAAATTTAACTGGTAGTTGACAAAGAAACGGATATTTTCCGCAAAGGTCGGATTCACCACAGTCGTTGTACGCCCACATTTACTATAAGAAACAGTGCGTCCGGTAATATTTGCCCACTCTTTATAACCGGCCACATGATTAGGCATACTGCTATACATACGTGGGAACAACATTTTGGTTTCATCCACATAATCGTATTCGGTTTCGTAACGGGAAATATAATATTTATCCTTTTCAGAAGCATCTTTCTTCACAATCCGGCTCCAGGTGGGTTGTCCGTCCCGGGTAGCAATTACACAATTTCCTTTATCATCGATTTCATACTTGAGTTCGGATGCATAGGTTTGTCCATACAATAGAGGTGTCTTCCCATATTGTTCACGGGCCAGATATGTACGCAGGGTAAAGATATCTTCCGGTGAATTCTGATCCATAGGTGTTCCCGCAGTCGAACGGATCATGATCAGTGCATAGGAAGAATAGCCGACCACAATCACCATCAGGGAAACCAGAATAGTATTCAGTATCTTAATATTTACTTTCTTATAAAAGAACAGGAAGGCTGTCAGCAGAGCAATCAGGGTAAGGCCCAGAAGGTACCCGTCACCGATAAAAGGAATACCCAACAATGCGATGGAAAGGATAAATGAGATTTTCATCCGGGTCGGATGAGCTGTTTCCAGCATCGTTTCATAAATCCCCCATCCCAGTACCAAAGCTAATGCTATTACATAGGCATATACACCGGAGTTATAAGGTAAGCCAAAGCCATTTACAAAGAGTAGTTCAAACCAACCGGCGACTTCCACAAGTCCCTGTACTACTCCATACATCATCAGGGCGATCATCGCAAAGGAAACGGCCAGAGCAATCAGGGTCCCTTTCATGGTTGGGTTGTCAAACTTTTTATAATAATAAACCAAAACGATGGCGGGAATACAAAGAAGGTTCAACAGATGGACTCCGATACTCAATCCCATCAGATAAGCGATCAGTACGATCCATCGATCGGCATGCGGACGGTCTGCCACATCTTCCCATTTAAGAATCAACCAAAATACCACTGCAGTGAATAAGGAGGAGTAGGCATATACCTCACCTTCTACAGCACTAAACCAGAATGTATCGCTAAATGTATAGACTAATGCTCCAACCAATCCGCTACCCATAATGGTGATCATACGGGCCATATTGATCTCTTGCCCTTTATTTACCAGTATATTACGGGCCATGTGAGTAATACTCCAGAACAGAAAGAGAATGGTCAATCCACTAAACAAAGCAGACATGGAATTCACCATGATAGGTACTTTTTCGGGCGAGGAAGCTAACTGGGTAAACAGGTTTGCAGTCAGCATAAAGAAAGGAGCTCCGGGAGGATGTCCTACTTCCAGTTTATAAGCCGAAGCAATGAACTCACCGCAATCCCAGAAACTGGCGGTAGGTTCCATGGTCATCAGATAAACGACTGAAGCAATTATACAGGTAATCCATCCCAGCACATTATTGATTAATCTATAATTTCCCATACAGTGGTATATAAAATATTTATTTATTGCAAATTAGAATGTTTCGCATCTAAAGATGGCGGCAAAGGTAAACATTTCGGTTTTAATACCAACGCAAACCAATCTACAAAACAACTGTACAGGATAATAAACAAAGTAAAATGTTATAAAAATTGGTTACAGAAATTCAGGCTCACGCCTCCTTTCCTTTGCGGATCTGTCCGGCAATTACTTTTTCGATTTCTACTAAAATAAAAACAATCAGTCCTAACCCAAAGGGATAGATCCAATACCTGGCTTCTAAAGGAACCGTTCCAAAAATTTTATTCATAAACGGGAAATAGGTAATAGCAAGTTGTAAAAGAATTAATCCGGCCGAAACCAGGAAAGCTACTTTATTGGAAAAGAAATCTTTATTGAGCGCAAACTGTCGTATATTCCGGCTATTAAACAGATGGAATATCTGAGGAATCACAATGGAACTTAAAGTGATGGTTCTTACAATCTGAGGATTTAAACCTCTATTCAATAACAGAAGACACAGGAGCAAAGTTCCTCCTCCAATAATCACAGAAACAAAGAAAATTCTCCATAGGAAATAAGGTGTAAGTAAAGGTGTTTTCGGATCGCGTGGAGGACGTGACATCGCATCCGGTTCAATTTTTTCAAAAGCCAGGGCAAATGAAATTGTAATAGAGGTTACCATATTCACCCATAATATCTGTATCGGAGTAAGAGGCATTACTGTTCCAAAAAGAATACTGGCAATGATCAGAAAGCTCTCGGCTCCATTGGTTGGTAAAATGAATAGAATGGTCTTTTTCAGATTGTCATATACCCGCCGTCCCTCTTCAACAGCTGCCACAATTGTACTGAAGTTATCGTCGGCCAACACCATTTCAGCGGCATCTTTTGTAACTTCAGTACCTTTGATTCCCATAGCAATACCAACATCTGCTTTTTTCAAAGCTGGAGCATCATTTACTCCATCCCCGGTCATCGCACAGATCTCCCCATCAGCCTGCAAGGCTTTTACCAAACGTAATTTATGTTCCGGACTTGTACGGGCAAAAATATCATATTCTTCTGCGACATCCAATAACTCTTCATCAGACATTTTTTGTAGATCCTTTCCTTCCAATGCATGAACTCCATCACCAATTCCCATTTCATAGCCAATGGTTTTAGCCGTTTCCACATGGTCACCTGTAATCATTTTTACACGTATACCTGCGTGCTTACATTCCGCGATTGCTTCAATAGCTTCCGGACGGGGCGGATCTATAATCCCGGCAAGGCCTAAAAAGACAATTCCATCGCACAAATCTTTCATTTCAAGAGTCGTCTGTTCCGGATCTGCAATCTTGTAGGCTCCACCAATCAGCCGTTGTCCCCTTTGAGCCAGTTCAGTAATTTTATTATACCAATATTCACAATCAAAGTCCCCTACCCCTTCGGCTCCCTTTTCCTGTTCTGCCAACCGGATCAACCGATCCGGAGCTCCTTTCACAAAAATCAGTCTTCGCCCGCAGACATCTGCTAAAATAGCCATATATTTATAAGTAGAATCAAATGGAATCTCCGCCAGACGGGTTACGTTCCGGTCAGATAGGTTTGCCTTTTCGTATAAAGTGATCAGAGCTCCTTCGGTTGGGTCACCATTGACCTTCCATTCGCCGTTTTCATCCTGAGAAATGGTTGCATCATTACAATACTCAAAACAGTTGATCAGATTACTTAGCACCTCATTTTCTTCGGGATTGATCGCCTGTCCATCCTGTTGAATCTCACCTTCGGGAGCATAGCCGGAACCAGTTACATGATATTCATTTTCTTTAGTAAGAATAGTCGTGACTGTCATTTCATTTTTGGTCAATGTTCCCGTTTTATCGGAACAAATAACAGATACGGCGCCCAACGTCTCAACAGATGGCAGATTACGGATAATAGCATTTCGCTTGGCCATATTCTGCACCCCAATGGCCAGAATAATAGATAAGATTGCCGGAAGTCCTTCCGGAATAGCTGCTACGGCCAATCCAATAACTGATAAGAGAAGTTCACTGGTGGGATAATCACGGAAAAAATAACCAAACAGAAAGACAAAGACAGCAATTCCAACAATAGCAATAGAAATGACTTTTCCAAGCTTACTGGTTTGCTGAAGTAATGGAGTAGTGATTGCCGGTGTTTCTGAGATCAACTGATTGATCTTTCCTAACTCTGTATTTGAACCGATACCGGTCACAACACCGATACCTGTTCCGGCTGTAACCGTGGTACTGGAGAAAGCCATGTTATCCCGGTCCCCCAGCGGTGTTTCCTCATCAACCGGTTCTATAAACTTATCAGAAGGGACTGACTCACCGGTTAACATCGACTCTTCGACATTCAAATTGTTCGTCTTAAATAAACGAAGGTCCGCAGGCACTTTATCTCCCGGATTAAGAAACACAATATCACCGGGTAGTAGTTCTTTGGAATCAATCTCCTCGCGTTTACCATCCCGCAGTACCAATGCATTTAGAGAAAGAAGATTCCGGATCTTATCCAATGCCTTTTCTGCTTTATTTTCCTGAATAAATCCGATCAAAGCGTTAATAACAGCTACCAAGACAATAATAAGAGTATCTGTATAATGACCCAGGATAGCCGTGATCACTGCGGCTGCCAGCAAAATATAGATCAGAACATCATTGAAATAACCCAGGAAACGGATAAACTGGTTTTTCTTTTTCTTCTGTGGTAACTCATTGAAACCATATTCTTTCCTGCGCTCTTCCACTTCGGTTGCAGAAAGCCCGGTATCCGGATTTACATCCAAAATTTGAATTACTTCTTCCGGTGGTAAGGTATACCATTTGTCATTATAAGAATTATACTCTTTAATCATCTCTGTGCTGTTATTCAATTTTCCTTTTATGAACAAGTAAACAAACTACACTGTTTATGAAATCACATTATCCTTTTTAAACCAACAGGAATATGTATATTGGCTGAACCATATAAATTCTATTAATCGCGTGGTCACGATGGATATACAGAATACCTGGCAACACCTGAAAGCATCACCCCAAAGAAATACAAAACTTTCTCGTTAAATTGTTACAACAAAGCAACCGTTTGGAAATAATAATGACCGGAATAGATTAGTTTTCCTGCGAAGGTGCGATTTTATCGACAATGACAGCAATCGCTCCGTCACCGGTTACATTACAGGCTGTTCCAAAGCTATCCATGGTAATATATAATGCGATCATCAAAGCCTGTAATGTTTCATTAAAGGCGAGCATACTTTGCAGAATACCCAACGCTGCCATAATCGCACCTCCCGGAACTCCCGGAGCTGCCACCATGGCAATACCCAGCATCATAATAAATCCGGCATACTGTGAAAACAAAACAGGCTCTCCTGCCATATACATAATAGCCATTGCACAGGCGACAATCTTCATCGTACTACCCGAAAGATGGATAGTCGCACATAACGGAACTGTAAACACCGCAATATTTTCCCGTACTCTATTTTTAAGGGTTTGTGCC
>JAJQES010000381.1 GCA_021201565.1 Tannerellaceae bacterium | reverse complement strand
AAACCACCAATCCTACTTCACAGCCGGCTACCAAAACAGCTGCAGTTGCGGGAGGACAGACCTATAAAGTGAAGTCCGGGGATTCGCTTTATTCCATTGCAAAGAAATATCCGGGTGTATCGGTGGCAAATATACAAAAAGCAAATAATTTATCAGACTCTAAGATCCGTGTAGGACAGGTATTGAAAATACCGGCCGGTTAATCTGTAATTATAGCATAATTTTTACTATATTTGTTATTGTGAGTTTGTTATAAGACAAGGTGAATAATTATGAATGATACAAAAGATAAGATTTTAACCACCGACGAACAACTGATACAGGATGAGTTTGATAGACTTATAGAAGAATATCTGGATACCAATCACCGGCGTAAAGTAGAATTGATAACCAAAGCTTTTAATTTTGCGAATCAGGCACATGCCGGTGTCAAGAGAAGATCCGGAGAGCCCTATATTATGCATCCGCTCGCGGTAGCACGGATTGTGTGTAATGAAATGGGACTGGGATCCACCTCTATTTGCTCCGCCTTGCTTCATGATGTCGTGGAGGATACCGAATATACGACTGAGGATATTGAGAATATGTTTGGTAAGAAAATCGCTCAGATTGTAGATGGGCTTACCAAGATTTCAGGAGGTATTTTCGGGGATCAGGCTTCTGCCCAGGCAGAGAATTTCCGGAAGTTATTGCTGACTATGAACGATGATATCCGGGTGGTTCTTATTAAAATTGCAGACCGTTTACACAATATGCGGACGCTCGGTTCCCTGCGTCCGGCCAAACAATATAAAATTGCAGGGGAAACCCAGTATTTATATGCTCCTATGGCTCACCGGCTGGGATTATTTTCTATTAAAACGGAACTGGAAGATCTTAGCTTCAAATATGAACATCCCCAGGAATATGAATTTATCTCCGCTAAGTTGACCTCCACAGAGGAAGCCCGGAATGTCGTCTTTAAGCAGTTTGCCGCTCCGGTGGATGAGAAACTGGCTAAACTGAACCTACAGTACGAGATGCGTGCCCGGATTAAATCGATCTATTCTATCTGGAATAAGATGCAGGTAAAAGGGGTCGCGTTTGAAGATATCTATGATATCTATGCTGTCCGGATCATTTTTGATTCACAGCCGGGCATTGATGATAAAAATCTCTGTTGGGATATTTATTCAGCTATTACGGATATTTACCGTATCCGCCCGGACCGTATCCGTGACTGGGTGAGCCGTCCGAAAGCAAACGGTTACCAGGCCCTTCACCTGACTGTCATGGGACCCGCGGGACAGTGGGTAGAAATTCAGATCCGGAGCCGGAAAATGGATGAAATCGCGGAAAAAGGATTTGCCGCTCACTGGAAATATAAAGGAAATAGTATTGAGGAAGATACCGAATTGGACAAGTGGTTGAAGACCATCACGGAGATTCTTGAAAATCCGGATCCGAATGCACTTGATTTCTTAGATACGATTAAACTGAATCTTTTTACAGCCGAAATATTTGTTTTTACTCCGAAAGGAGATATCAAAACCCTGCCTCAGGGCGCTACTGCGCTGGATTTTGCCTATGCACTTCATACCAATATCGGAAATAAGTGTATTGGGGCAAAAGTGAACCATAAGTTAGTGCCGCTTAGTCACCGGTTATCCAGTGGTGACCAGGTGGAGATCCTGACCTCCCGGTCCCAGAAACCCCAGGTGGAATGGCTTAATTTTGTGACGACAGCCAAAGCGCGTACCAAGATTGACGGAGCCCTGAAAAAAATGAGGAGAGAGCTGACCCGTCTGGGAGAAGAGAAGGTGCTGGAGATATTCAAAAAGGTAGATGTTGATCCTTCGGTAAATAATCTGGACCGGTTGACACATTATTTTGGTTTTCATAAGAGAGAGGATTTATTTTACTCTGTAGAGAAAGGAGATATTGTTATACCGGAAAACCTGAAAAAACTTTTAAAAGAGAAAACCGGCAATGTCCTTCTTAAATATGTGAAACAGGCGCTCCGGGTGTCAAATAAGGAAGAGAAAGACCTGTCAAAGCAAAACAAGGAAGCCGGTGTGGCTGAGAATGGAAAAAATAAGATTGATAAAACCAAGCCTTATTTATTGAGTGAAGAAGGCTATGATCCTAACTACGTCATCGCTCAGTGTTGCAAACCCATACCGGGAGACGACTCTATCGGCTTTATCAATGATGATGGGAAAGTCGTGGTGCATAAGCGTTCATGTCCGATTGCGACCCGTCTGAAAAGTAGTTTTGGGGAACGCATTCTTTCTACCGAGTGGAGTAGTCATAAAAATCTCTCCTTTGAGGCAACTCTCGAAGTGAAAGGGATAGATGCATTAGGTGTATTGAATTCGATCACCCGTATTTTATCTGAAGATTTTAATGTTAATATTCAACATCTGATGGTGGACGCCAAAGATGGAGTTTTTGAAGGAAAATTAAAGATCCGGGTACATGATGTGGAAGATATACAACGCATCTGTGTGCATCTTTCCAAAGAAAAAAATATCAAATTTATAGGAAGAGTAGCTGATTAATGACCTTATATGGTTTATCCTTTGTAAATCAGATAAACCATATAAGCAATTGTTGTGGCTATCATAATACCCCCTTCTGTCCGGTTGATGAGTCGCTTTTTGGAAATCAATCCAAAGAAGAATAACAGAATAACCGAAAAGACCATCATTCCAAAATCCACATTTGTAATTCCGGATACATTAATCGGAGTAACGCTTGCGGTTGTTCCTAAAATAAGAAAGAGATTAAACAGATTGGACCCGACCACATTTCCTATGGCCATATCCGGGTTCTTCTTAAGAGCAGCCACTACTGAGGTGGCCAGTTCCGGTAAAGACGTTCCTCCCGCAACCAATGTGATCGCGATCACGGCTTCACTTACTCCGAGACTACGGGCAATCCCGGTCGCTCCATCTACAAACAGACTCCCTCCATAAATGAGTGCAGCCAGACCTGCTAAGATATAAAAAGACGACCTCCAGACGGGCATATCTTTGATCTCCTGCTCGCTTTCTCCTTCTCCTTTTCTTGCAATTGCAAACGTGTAAGCCAGGAAGATAAGGAAAAATGCCAGCAGAATTAATCCGTCAATTCTACCAATTACATTCCGGGAAGCTCCATCCAGAAAAATATCATTGGCGCATATCCAGACCACAAGAGAGGCCAGTAAACAAAAGGGAAGCTCTTTATATAGAGTACTTTTGGTAAGAGAGATGGGAACAATGACTGCTGTACATCCAATAATCAGGAGTATATTAAAAATATTACTCCCTATCACATTGCCAAGTGCAATGTCAGAGTTTCCCTTTAACGCGGAAGTAAGGCTTACGGATAATTCCGGAGCAGAGGTCCCAAATGCAACGATCGTAAGTCCGATCACTAATGACGAGATATGAAAACGTTTTGCAATGGAAGAGGCGCCATCTGTTAACATATTAGCTCCCACCAGAATGAGAACCAATCCTCCGGTCAGAAATAAAATATCCATAAAGCCTTGTCGTTTTACTTGTTATTTTAGAAGGGCAGATCGTCGGTTTGGCTGGCCGGTCCGAAATCCGGTCCGGCAGAGAAAGAAGAACCGCTCATATCTTCCGGCGTCAGTCCGGGATTTCCACCGGGTGCCATCGCCCGTTCTACTTTCCAGGCATTGATATTGGTAAACCATCTGCCCTGGTATTCACGGCTATCAATGTCAAAGAACACGGTTAATTCTTCTCCGGCCTGAATGGCAGCCTGGTCAATCTTATCTGCTCCGAAAATCTGGAAACAGATTTTTTTCGGGTATTGTTCGTGAGTCTCAATTACATATTCCTGCTTTTTCCACTCGTTTCCTGTTTTGCTGGTTCCACCCTGAGGAGGGAGGATGGCTATAACTTTTCCTGTAACTTCCATATTGATCTTTGATTTATAAGAAGGTGCAAATGTACATTTTTATTCATTCAAAACAAAAAAGATGCTTTGACTTAATCCCTTGCCGATTCATTATTTTTTCCTAACTTGCAGTTCTTTATTTTTACTTAAAACTCTGACTATTTTATTTTAGAAAATGAATCGATTGGAATTGGATGATGCAGACATATTTAAATGTCTGCCTGTGACGTTGAGAACTATTTATTTATCTGCCTGATATTATTATGAATAGATATTTAATATTGTGTTTATTAATCCTCTCACCCTTTCCGGCTGTGGCACAGGAAAGCCAGGTGTTGGATTCTTTATACCAGGTGCTGGATAAAGAATTAGCAGATTATAGAAAATATATGGATGTCCGTGAAGAGCGGATACAAAACCTGAAAGCCCGGAAACCGGTATCAACTGAGGAACTTTATTTGTTGAATAAGGAGCTGTTCAATGAATATAAGGCTTATATATGCGATTCAGCCATTCATTATATGAATCAGAACCTGGCTTTGGCAAAAGAATCAGGTGATACAGAGAAATTAAAGGAAAGTGTGTTTTTACAATCTTATCTTTTATCCTCCTCCGCATTATATAAAGAAGCAGATGATGTGCTGAAATTACTCAACAGAAGTGAACTTACCGGTAAAGAAGATTTAGCGGCTTATTATAATAGTTATGATCATTTGTATGGTGAGTTAGCGTATTATACGAATGACAAAGAAAGTTCTGTTGCCTATTACAGGATCTCCAATATGTATAAAGACTCCCTGTTGATGGTTCTGGACGAAGGGTCGGAGGAGTACCTGCGTTTGAAAGAGACCATTTACCGGGACCGGGGAGACATGGAGCGCACCATGGAGATCAATAATCTCCGCTTATCCCGTGTACAGCCGGGAACACGCGCCTATGCTGCGATCACTTTTTACCGCTCTCTTTCCTATAATAAATTAGGAGACCAGACGAACCGGAAAATTTATCTGGCTCTTTCGGCGATTACGGATATCAGACTCGCCATAAAAGATAATGCTTCTCTGGGGTTATTAGCGGACATTTTATATTCGGAAGGTGATATAGACCGGGCCTACCGGTATATTCGTTTTTCATTTGATGATGCTAATTTTTTCAATGCACGTCTAAGAGGAGTGCAGATTTCAGCGATTCAGTCAATTATTAATAAAACCTATCAATTGAAACTGAATCAGCAGAATGATAAATTACGCATGTTGCTATCCATTATTAGTTTCCTGTTACTCCTGTTGGTTGCGGCCATGTTCTATATTTACAGGCAAATGCAGAAATTGGCGATTGCCCGTAATAGTCTTCAGAATGCAAATGATCTGTTGAATGATCTGAATAGTGAATTGTCCGGTATGAATGAGAAACTGATGTCTATCAATGTGGAACTTTCAGAGGCTAATCATGTCAAAGAGGAATATATCGGACACTTTTTGACGCTGTGCTCTACTTATATAGAGAAATTAGAGAATTACAGAAAAGTAGTATATAAAAGGATCAAAACCGGAAAAATAGAAGAGGTCTTAAAGATGACAGGGTCTTCTGATTCTATGGAAGATGAATTGAAAGAGTTTTACGCTAATTTTGATACGACCTTTCTTCATTTATATCCCGGATTTGTCAGGAAGTTTAATGAACTGCTGGCTCCCGAAGCCCGGATTGTTTTGAAAAAAGGAGAGCTTTTGAACACAGAATTACGTATCTATGCCCTTATACGTTTAGGCATCTCCGATAGTGCCCGTATCGCAGAATTTTTACGTTATTCCGTAAATACGATTTATAACTACCGGGCTAAGGTAAAAAATAAAGCCATTGTGCCCCGGGATGATTTTGATATGTATGTGATGAAAATAGGAAGTAAGGTCTGAAACAGGAAAAAACATCTGTTTTTTTATTTACGTTGTTTGTAATTCATTCACTTTTTTTTATTCATCCTTTTTTATAATCGTTTGACAATTATTGTTTTATTATTGGTGTAGGGTTTCCTGTGTCCACTTTTTTTGCCCTTTAAAAATTCTCCTTTCTATTTGCCTTTACATTTGCCTGAGAACATTTCTGTTTCCCTTAACGGAAATGGACCCAGTGAGATTAATAATAGTATTATTGTTAACGTTAAATTCAAAATTCATGCAAATCAAAAAACTTGAATGGCGTAAGGAGTACAGATTGATTTTATTTTTCTGTCTCTCTCTTTTGATTCCTTTGTATAGTTTTGCACAAACCAAAACAGTTCAGGGAGTAGTGTTAGATGATCTAAAAGATCCGGTGATTGGTGCCAGTGTGCTGGAAAAAGGAACCAGTAATGGAACCATTACCAACATGGATGGTGAGTTTACCTTAGATGTAGCAGAAAATGCCACCCTGGTTATCTCTTATATCGGATATCAATCCAGAGAGGTAAGTGTAAGCGGACAGACCCGTGTAAATATTGTATTGTCCGAAAATACGGAATTATTAGATGAAGTAGTGGTGATCGGATATGGAACCGTGAAAAAAGGAGACCTGACCACTTCTATTTCCGTTGTATCTACAGATGATCTGGATTTACGTCCGATTACATCTGTGTCATCAGCGATCCAGGGAAAAGCAGCCGGGGTACAAGTGATGCAACCCAGTGGACAGCCGGGAGCTGGTATGGTAGTACGTATTCGTGGTGCCTCTTCTATTTCTTCCAGTAATGACCCATTGTATGTGGTAGATGGAGTCCCGGTAGGTGAAGGTGAATATGCAATTTCTTATCTTTCTCCGAATGATATTGAAAGTATGCAAATCCTGAAAGATGCCTCTTCGGCTGCTATCTACGGGTCACGTGCTGCCAATGGAGTTGTATTGATCACCACCAAAGGAGGAGGAAACCGTGAACCGCGTATTTCATTCAGTGCGTATGCCGGTATCTCGAATGTGTCCAAAACATACGATGTCCTGAATGTGGCCCAGTATAAAGACCTGATGGATGAAATGGGCATTATCAATTTACCTGACGGTCTGAAAGATGAAACCGACTGGTTTAAAGAAACCTATAAAACCGGTGTCAGCCAGAACTACCAGCTTTCTTATAGTGGAGGAAATGAGAAAACAAATTATTATGTTGGTGGTGGATATACCAAAGAAGATGGGGTACTGGATGTGGCTTATAGCAAACGGTATAATTTCCGTGCCAATATGGATACCCAACTACGTAAGTGGATCAGTTTCTCAACCAATATCAATTATAGCCACTATAAAACAAATGATATTCTGACTGGAGTTGGTTCTAACCGTGCGGGGGTAGTTTCTTCTGTGATTTCAACTCCTACTTATGCAAAAGTATGGGATGAAGATAATCCGGAATGGTACTGGACCAATTTCTATGGAGCCAACCTGACGAATCCCTATGAAAATATGGGACGTACAGCACATAATTATGAAGCGACTGACCGTTTGATCGGTACCATTGCTGTCCAGTTAAATCTGATGGAAGGCTTAACGTTTAAATCTTCTGTTTCTATGGACCGTCGCTGGAGACATAAATTTGAATTCCTGGATCCGGTTCGTACCAGTTATGGTAGATCACAGAAAGGTTCAGCCAGTGATACCCGTACGGATGATCTCCGGATGGTGTATGATAATATCCTGACATTTGACCGTTCGTTCGGAGACCATAATCTGCAGGTAATGGGCGGTACTTCTGCGACCACTTCCCGTTGGGAAGAACTGTGGGGAAACCGTACTAATTTCTCTTCCGATTATAATAATGCAATTATTGGCCTGAACGGTGGTAACCGGGGAGGTCTTCGTGGCCAGTCATCCAGTGTTTCCGAATGGGCCATTATGTCATATCTGGGACGTGTAAGTTATAACTATCAGAGTAAATATTTGCTTACGATGAATTTCCGTTCGGATGGTTCCTCCAAACTGGCTCCGAAACACCGCTGGGGATTTTTCCCCTCTTTCTCAGGTGCCTGGAGAATATCTTCTGAAGGATTTATGAAAGATATAGAATGGATCAATGACCTGAAGATACGGGCAGGATGGGGACAAACAGGTAACCAGTCAGGTCTGGATGATTATGCATATATTCAGATGTATAATACAGTTTATTATGACTGGACAGAAAGCCAGTATGCAAATGCAACCCCGACCATTGGCAGTAAATCAAACATTAAAAATGAACGTCTGACCTGGGAAACTACTACCCAGACCAATGTGGGGATTGATTTTACTATTTTGAATAACCGGTTGACATTTACTATTGATGCATATCGTAAGTACACAAAAAACATGTTGATGAATGTTCCGGTACCGGCCCCGAATCCGCCTATCATTCGTAATGAAGGAGAAATGTCAAATAAAGGGTTAGAGTTTGTGGTCAGTTCACGGAATATTGTAAGACCGGATTTCAACTGGGATACTGATTTCAATATCTCCTTAAACCGGAATAAACTGGAAAAACTGGATTTGCAACAGACCTATTACTATGCTTCTACTTCCGATATGATTGGTTCCAATGCGATCCGGATGGTGCCGGGAGAATCGCTTTCTAAATTCTGGGGATATATCTCAGACGGTGTAGATCCTGAAACCGGATTAATCATGTATCGTGACCTGAATGGGGATGGAGAGATTACTTCCGCGGATAAAACCTGGATTGGAAATGCAAATCCCAAATTTACATTTGGTATGACAAACAATCTGTCTTATAAAGGCTGGAACCTGAATATCCTGATCAACGGATCGTATGGAAATGATATTTTTAATGCGACTAAGGTAGAAATGATTGGTATGGGAACAGCTTCCAACCAGACGACGGAAGTACTTCGCCGTTGGAGAATCCCGGGACAGATCACTGATATTCCGAAAGCAAATGAGCCGTATAATAATAAAATGTCGGATCGCTGGATAGAAAATGGATCTTATCTTAAGATCAAAAATATAACACTCTCCTATGATGTGAAGGCTAAAAAATTGCAGGAATGGAAAATTGCCCGTTTACAGCCGTATGTGACTTTACAAAATTTTATTACATTCACCAAATACAGTGGGTATGACCCGGAAGTAAACCAGTGGAGCAGTGCCACCAGCATGGGGGTAGACTGGGGAACATATCCGCATGTGAGAACAGTAGTATTTGGAATAAATATTGACTTTTAATCAGATGTTATCATGAAAAGAATAATAAAATCAATCCTATATTTTGTGTTGCCGGGCGTATGTCTATTGTCCTGTGACCTGGATAAACACCCGCTAAACAGTTATAATGAATATAATATAGCAGGGGACGACTCGGATAGCCAATATCAGACAAAAGAAGATATATCCGGAGCTCTTATCAATATGTATAACAACATAAAAAGTGGCATACAGGAACGTGGATTCCAGGATTTACTGGTTCGTACCGAATCAGGAACAGATAACGCATATAGTGGTTCACCGGGTACTCAATCACTGATCGCTGTAGAAACTCATACTATAGATTCGGAGAACTCAAATGTAAGCCGTGACTGGGAGTATTATCTGGAACGTGTAAACGATGCCAACCAAATCATTACTTATATTGGAGATATTGAAGATCCTGCTTTAACAGATTCGGAACGGAATCAGTGGAAAGCCGAAGCGTTGATCTGGAGAGCGTTTAACTTTTTTGAAATGAGTCTTTTATGGGGAGATATACCCATGATTACAGATGCACCTCCGGCAATTACTGCTGAGAATATTAATGAAGTATTTCCTCTTTATTATCCTGCCCGCACAGAACAAGTGGAGGTATTTAAACAAATTGTTACGGATTTGGAATGGGCGGTACAATATGCCCCCAATTTGGATAACTCTGACAAGTTTAAAATGTCTAAGGCTGTGGGATATGGTTTGCTGGCACGCGTATATGCTGAAAAACCAATCAGAGATTATACAAAGGTAATTCAGTATTGCCAGGCGGTAGAAGCAATGAATCTCAGATTAGTAGATGATTTTGCTGTCCTTTGGTCCTGGAATGAAGACCGGACAGATATGCTGGGACGCCATTCTTCGGAATCTATTTTTGAAGTTCCTTATACTAAATCAGAAGGAAACTGGGTATGGATGATGTTCTGGAGAAACGGAATGAGTAGTAATCTGAATGATAGTTTCACCTGGCAAAAATGGACGACTCCTTCACGTAATCTAATTTCACATTATGAGAGAGAAGGCGATGAGGTCCGCAAAAATCAGGCTATTATTTGGGATGAATGTGGCTGGAGTACCTATTATCCTTCTGATAATTATCC
>JAJQES010000358.1 GCA_021201565.1 Tannerellaceae bacterium | reverse complement strand
GAATATAATCAATTCCATAGCCGGATCCGGATTGGATTTGTAATTAAACCTCAGGATTTCAGTATTTATTGACCAAAATGGTTGGAGTTGAATCCATTTTTTTGTATATTTATATTTTCCCACCTGCCCGGAACGCGTTCTGTTTGTCGTGAAGAATAACTCTTTTTGCAACGATCGCTAATTCCTTCCCCTGTGGAGATTATCTGCTTTAGTAATGAATAGTAAATCATTACAGCCTGGTGAAATAAGTATTACAGCCAGGTGTAATTAAAATTCTACCCGGCTGTAATATTATTTACACCATGGTGTAATCTGTTAGTGCTCGTATTCTTTTCAATTAATTTCCGTAGAGAAAGGAGTTAGTTCTGATTGTATTTTCCTTTAAAGAGCATAGGGGAATTTATTGTATATACTTGCTTACGAACGCTTTTGTTCTTTGTACATATTCTTCCGTATAGTCCCAGTAGGCTACTGCGTGTTCCACACCGGGCACGACCCATAGTTCTTTCTCTCCCTGTTTGGTTTCATACAACGGATAGACCATCCGGGTTGGTACGTAGGTGTCCTGGTCGCCATGAATGAAGAACATAGGTAAACGGCATTTTTCGACTTGTTTCAGTGCGGAGGCTTCTTTAAAATTCCATCCTTCTTTAAACCGGCAATATAGGGATGTGGTGTATAACAGGGGAAAGGAAGGTAATCCATAGTCCCGTTTGAGTATATATCCAAATTGGTCCCATACGCTGGTATATCCGCAATCTTCCACAAAGCATTTAATATTATCCGGCAGCGTTTCGCCGGAGGTCATCATGGTGGTAGCGGCTCCCATGGAGATCCCGTGAAGAACCAGTTGGGTCGTATCACCATACAGTTCTTTCGCTACTGTTATCCAACTCAGTATATCCAGGCGGTCTTTCCATCCCATCTGTATGTAATCTCCATCGCTTTTTCCATGCGCCCGGAGGTCAGGTAATAATACATTGTAACCTAATTCTTTGTTGTATAAATGCCCGATCATTAACATCCGGATGGCATTGTCCGTATAGCCGTGTATGACCAGCGCCGTGTGAGGGGTTTGATCAGGTGATTTGATATATAACGCATGGAGCTTTGCCCCATCATTTGCATACATAAAGGTATCCCGTAAGGCTCCGTGATGTTGAAGGCTGTCTACCCAGGACTTCATATAGGGATGTTTAAACAGATATGCGTAGGCGTCTGCTTCATCGGTTGGAGTGACTTTTGATTTCAGGGAGACGTTGAACATATAGATGCTGGCTCCTGTCAGGAGGATAAGTAAGAGTAAAAGGATGCCTCCGGTAAATAGAACTTTTTTATTTTTCATATTCGTAATCTCGTATGTTTTCTGAAAATGGATAGGCAAAAGTAAGGTATATTTTTATAAACGTAAAATAATAACAGATGGCGTGATTCCTCAACTTACATAGTCGTTGTATATATTTGATTAAGTTTCCCGATAAGTGCCGGAGGCACGGCTTATGATAGCCCAGGACAACGTCCTGGGTAAATAAGAGTAGATAAATATTGAGTGCTGAAGGCACGACTGAAATTACTCATCAGACCATAAATAAACTTCGTTATAATCAACTTTATATTCCTTTAAAAAAAAAATATATTCTTCTCGAAAACTTCTCTTTTTATGATGTTTCTTTTGGTTTGCAATATAATTCCGTGTTTTGTTTAAGGTTGAGGAAGTTACCGAGAATGCTCCATATCCTCTCTGCCATTCAAAATATCTGTAATAAGAATTTTCTGCTGTTAGCCACCGGCTACTATGCTGTTTTATTTGCTGTACTAATTGTGATAAGGCTATATTTTTAGAAAGACTGCATAAAACATGCACGTGGTCATTTGTTCCGTTTACAAGAATAGGAATGGAATCATTACTTTTTATTACACTGCCTATATAGGCATACAGTTTTTCCATTTCATTCTCCCGGATAAGATTATCCTTTCGTTTAATATGAAAAATGATATGAACGTAAATCTGGGTTAAGGATTGTGCCATAGCATAAAGTTTTTGTTAATGATGTAAATATACTATTTTTCTACTAGATGAAGAAACTTTTCAGCCGTGCTTTCAGCACTGAGCATCTATTCTCTTTTACCTACCCGGGACGTTGTCCCGGGCTATTGTGAGCCGTGCCTCCGGCACTCAAAATATTCCCTTCAGCTGTGATTGTAATTGATTAAGGTCCTTGTTTTCAAAACAGATTGCTCCTTTCGGAAATGGGTAAAAGTATTCCTTGTTCTACAGATTGGCCGTAGGTAATATATCCTGGTTTACGGGGAGCGATTTAAGAACCTACTCAGTGCCGGAGGCACGGCTTACTAATTATGCTTATGATGCACACTTTTTCAGTTGTACCTTCAGGACTCACCAGTTAATAATCTCCTGAACCCCAGCACTTCGTATTGGGCTATAATCAGCCGTCCTTCCAGGACTTAAAACGAAGAATTTACTAGTTCCTGGTAAACCGGGATGTATTACCTGTGGATTTGCAGGTATGTATTGAAATATTATAACAACGGCTGTCTAAAAATATTACGGACTTGTTTTCCGGCCAGGCCGGGAATCGCATCGGAATCTTGTTGATTCCTTTTGTTTTCATGCGGCCCCCAATCAAGTTGGGGGACAAGTTCGTCTTTTTAGACAGCCGTTATTTTAATTATCTGTAACAGGATTAATATGTATATCCTGTTTTGCCTGTGATGTTTGTGCCGCTGATGGGGATCAGGGTGAAGCCCCAATTGTATTCCTGGTTGGCCGGGATGGTGCAATAGGGCTCCGGACGGGCTCCCCAGCTGTTGTAACCGGCTACTCCCTGTTGTTTCATATCAATGCAAACTTCTACGAAGTCACGTGGGATGATGTCGTTTATGTGGGTTTGCCGGCGGAGATTGTTTTTAGCCTGTGCTTCATTACGGTTTGCTATCTCTTCCGGAGTGAAATTATTCCACTGATAAGGACGGTGACTTATCTCTTCGGAATCAAAATCTTCTACGGAGTTACGCAAGGCATTGAACCCGATGCGGCAATCTGCTTCTACCAATAATCCTTTTCCTCCGGTGAAGGCAACCCAGCGTGTATCTGTACGGTGGCCGTTTTCCTGTGGGAGTACATACGGGAAGTACATCTCATCAGCCGTCGTTTTATAAAGTCCTACCAGGGTACCTTTGTAACGGTCGATGTAGTTTTCTTCCGGTCCGCGTCCAAAGTATTGTACTTTGTTAAGGTGGACGGGCAGACGGAAACGGACTCCGATACGGGGTACTACTAATTCATCCTGCACCTGGCGACGGCTACCAGGTGAGAAGGTTGCGGTACGGGCTGCTTCTGACTCTTCCGCTTTTTCTTCTTTGTCGGTCGCCGGCGTAAATTTCACCGCTACGTTCACCACACCACTCGGATAGATTTTGTAAGTTACCAGATAGTTATTTCCGGCCGCCAGCAGATAATTGACATCTACTGTTACGATCTGATCTGCTTTTTTGGCTTTTGCATCTACTACATTGAAGTCTTTGCTGCTTTCTTTCCATATCTGTAAACGGCGGGGTGCTGCGCTTCCATAATCATTATCGTTCGGAGCACGCCAGAAGTTGGGTTGGATACCAAATCCATCTTTAAAGTATTCGGTACCGTCCACTTTGTAGGAGGTAACAACACCTTGTGCTTTGTCAAATACAAAGTTTACTTTGGAAGAGGTGACTGTGATCTGGTTGCCGGCTTCTGATACCGTCAGGTTCGGACCGCCTGTTTTGTATTCTTTCTTTTCTGCTTTGATGGGCAGCTGGAACTGGTCATACGCTACTTCATATCCGGCTGGTACCAGAGGTTTGGCAACATTACTGGTTACCGTAAAGTTGATGAAGTATTCCACACCGGCCTGTGGTTTCAGCCCGCTTACCGGAATGGTTACGATCTCAGAGGTCTGCGGAGCCAGTTGCACGTTCAGCACACCGCTTCTGACTACTTTATCGTTGGCCATTACTTTGTACTGGAACTTATAATCTGTGCTGTTTGTAAAATAATACCGGTTGGTGATCTGTATCTTACCCTGTTCCAGGTCTACTGCTTCAAAACCAAAATTCTGGTGAACATATTTTACTTCTGCCATGGCCGGGTGTGGAGTACGGTCCGGGTTGATCAACCCGTTACAGTTGAAGTTACCATCACTTGGGGTATCAATACCATAGTCGCCTCCATACGTCCAGTACTCACGGCCATGTTCGTCTACTTCCAGTAATCCCTGGTCTACCCAGTCCCAGATAAATCCGCCCTGTAGGTTCGGATATTTGTAGATGGCCTGCCATTGTTCATACAGGTTACCGGTTGAGTTACCCATAGCGTGTGCATACTCGGAAGGAACTACCGGACGGTCGCTGCCTTCTTTTCCGGTACTTTCCAGCCATCCTGCTGACGGATATTGGGGTACATACATATCGGTATTCCATTCCCAGAGTGCCCGTTCGTAACAAACCGGACGATTCATCAACAGCTCTTCTTTTTCTTTGATGGCCAGATAGGTCTGGTAGAAGTTGTATCCGTTTCCTGCTTCGTTCCCTAATGACCAGATCGTTACGGAGGGATAATTTTTATTCCGTTCGTACATATTCATGGTACGGTCTAAGTGGGGAATCAGCCATTCCGGGTTATTTCCTAATGAACCTCCTTTGCGCAGGTTATAATACATTCCGTGTGATTCGATATTGGCTTCATCATATACATATAAGCCGTATTCATCGCACAGTTCATAGAATTTGCGGTCCTGCGGGTAGTGTGACAGACGTACTGCATTCAGATTGTGTGTCTTCATCAGTTCAAAGTCTTTCCGCATCACTTCTTCGCTTACATAATGTCCGGTTACCGGATCGTGTTCATGGATATTTACTCCTTTGAATTTAATGGGCTGGCCATTAAACAGCAATACCGGGTAAGGTTTTCCGTTTTCAGCGACCTGCTCTGTGGTACTAAATTCAATCCGGCGGAACCCTACATTATAAGGAACCACTTCTGTTACTTTCCCATCTTCTTTTACTGTCATCAACAGTTTATAAAGATTAGGTTCTTCGGCCGACCATTTGGCAACAGCCGGTATAGTGCAGGCGAAAGATTGTGTTTTTGGTCTGTGGGGGGATACCCAGACTGTTTGCTCTTCAGACGCAACGACCTTTCCTTTTTTATCGATCAGTTCGTAGCCGACTGTGATGTTTTTAGTCTCTTTGGTATGGTTTTTCATATCTACTGCCAGATTGAAAATACCTTCTGTGTATTGATCGTCCAGTGTGGAAAGTACCCGGAAGTCGTTGATCGCGATTTTAGGCTGTGAATAGAGAAATACATCTCTTTCGATTCCGCTCAGGCGCCAGAAGTCCTGGCATTCCAGATAAGAACCTGTGCTCCAACGGAAGATTTTCAGGGTCAATACGTTTTTCCCTTCTTTCAGATAGGGATTGATCAGGAATTCAGCCGGGTTCTTGGAGTCTTCGCTGTATCCTACTTCCTGTCCGTTCAGGTAAACATATAATCCGGATTTGGCTCCTCCGATATGGAGATATATGTCTCTACCGTCCCATCCGGCCGGAATTTCAATGTCCCGGCGGTAAACGCCTACCGGATTTTCAACCGGCAGCAGCGGAGGTTCCGGGTTGCGGGCTTTGAATTCATACCCGTGGTTGGTATAGATCGCTACACCGTGACCCTGTACTTCCCAGTTGCCCGGCACTGTAATATCGTACCACCCGTCTGTACTTACAGAGGAATCTGTAATGTTTTCCGGAAGGTTCATGTAACTTTCTGTAAAATAGAATTTCCAGGTTCCGTTCAGAAGAGAGTAGTAAGTACTGTTCTCAAAACGTGAGGTCATGGCACTGGTGCGGTCCGGATAGGTCATAAAAGAACTCCGTGGTTTCTCTTTGTTGACTGCAACCACCTGGACGTCCTGCCAGTAAGGTTTTTGGGTACATACCTGATTTGCGTAAGTTATTGCCGGGAATAAAGTGGCAATAAGTCCATAAAGGAAAAGATTCCTGAATAATTGTCTCATGATATTTTAAGTTTAGATTTGTGATGTTCGTAAAAAAATACCGGGGATTTTACCGTAAGGCATATTGTTCAAAGCGTAGCGCCTGTTCCGGTGTGACTTCCGGTTCACTGCCATCCGGCAGGATCATAACGATTTCTCATGGATTTACATTTTCAATTTACGTTGACGAAGATATAAACTTTTATCAACGTGGTCAAACCTTTTGTGAATTTAGTATGGAGAATATTGACTATCTTTGTGCAAAAAAGCAATGGGGGACAAGGCTCCTTCACACGAATATGGGACAACGTTCAACTAATAAAACAGGAAAATTCAGAAAAGATACGGGTAGTAGAGGACGAAAAGTGACGGTGAAAGAAGCGGATACGCTACTGCCATTTTTATTTCAATTACTCAATCAACAAAGTAAAAGTAGTGTTAAGGCTTTATTGAAACATGGCCAGATTTCTGTCAACGGACGGGTCATGACGCAGTTTGATACTCCTTTGCGCCCGGGAGACCAGGTGGGGATCAGCTATGAAAGAGGCCGGGTGGAGTTCAATCATCCTTCTTTGCGTATTGTCTGGGAAGATGAGGATTTGCTTGTTGTGGATAAAAAAGAGGGATTGTTGTCTACCGGAAATAACAAGGTAAAGGAACGGACGGCGTATGACCTGCTGTCGGATTACCTGAAGAAAAATGACCCCCGTGCTAAACTTTTTTTACTGAATCCGCTTGATAAGGATACATCCGGATTGATGTTGTTTGCCCGTAACAGAGGAGTGCAACAGTATTTTCTGGATAACTGGAACCATGTCATTGTGTTCCGGAGCTTTATTATTGTAGTAGAAGGAGTGCCTGAAAAAGAAACCGGGGTATTTACTTCGTCCGGTAGCCAGGGGGAGGATGCGAAAGTATTTGTAGCCTCGGCCGGCGATAGCCGTGAGACCATTATCCGGTATAAAGTATTGAGGAAGAATGGAGCTTATTCACTGGTGGAGGTCATTCAGGAAGCCGGTAAAAAGAATATCATCCGTGAACAGATGGAACGGATTGGGCATCCGGTGATAGGGTCTCCCTTTGAGGCAGATAGTTCAAATCCGTTGGGACGGGTGGCTATCCATGCGAACCGTTTGTATCTGAAACATCCGGAAAGCGGGGAAGAGATGCGTTTTGAATCTCATTATCCGCCTGCATTTAACGCGATTACAAAATAAGTCTGATTAGAATAAAGTATAATAGATATGAGAAAAGTTCAGGCCACTCTACTGTTATTTATATTGTTGGTTTTCCAGGGGCATGCGCAGATCTTTGACCCGGTAAGCTGGAAGATCTCTCTCGATGATCCGGGTACTCCGGAAAAAACACTTGTTTTTACGGCTACGATTGATGCCGGCTGGCATGTCTATGATTTAAACCTGCCTCCTGGTGGACCGGTCTCTACTTCTTTTACCTATACAACTTTAAACGGGGTGGAACTGGTCGGAGATATCCAATCGTCTGTCAGACCGGTAACGGAGTATGATGAATCTTTTGAGATGGATATACGCTGGTATTCCGGTAGTGTCACTTTCCGGCAGAAGATCCGTGTAACTGATCCGTCGAAATTTAAGCTGGCAGGTGAGGTGGAATATACGGCCTGTAATGATGCGACCTGTCTCCCTCCCGAACGGGAAGATTTCTCTTTTGATAAAAAACATATTAAGACTGTCGCCGGTGAGTCTGCCGCTGATCCTGCTCCGGAGGTTGTTACGGAACCTGCTCCGGATGGGGAAGAGGTGCCGGAAGAACCGGAAGAGACTTCTGCTACAAATGATGGACAGCCTGCGCTGGTTCCATTGACTCCGGTCACTCCTCCGGGTGAGCTAATGTCTTCTCCGGAAGCGGCTGACCTGTGGCGTCCGGTAATTGCGGAGTTGCGGGCATTTGGGGATTCCACTTTCTCCAAAACAAATGATTCTTCCTGGTGGGTGATCTTTGTGACCGGTTTTCTCGGGGGATTGCTTGCGTTGCTGACTCCTTGTGTCTGGCCTATGATCCCGATGACGGTTAGTTTCTTTCTGAAACGGACGAAAGACCGTAAAAAGGCGATTGCGGATGCGTTGACCTATGGGGTGTCTATCATTGTGATCTATCTGACGATGGGGCTCGCGATCACGGCTATTTTCGGAGCCAGTGCGCTGAATGACCTGTCGACCAATGCGGTGTTTAATATTATCTTCTGTTTGTTGTTAGTGCTGTTTGCAGTCTCCTTTTTTGGGGCCTTTGAGTTGGTGTTGCCGGCTTCATGGACTAATAAACTGGATAGTAAAGCGGATTCTACCACGGGGATTGTCAGTATATTTTTTATGTCCTTTACCCTGGTATTGGTATCGTTCTCCTGTACCGGACCTATTATCGGAACCTTGCTGGTACAGGCGGCCTCTATGGGAAGCTATACCGGGCCGGCGATAGGGATGTTTGGGTTTGCACTGGCTTTATCTATTCCTTTCAGTCTGTTTGCTATCTTCCCTAATCTGCTGCAAAGTATGCCTAAATCAGGGGGCTGGCTGAACTCGGTAAAGGTAGTGCTTGGATTCCTGGAACTGGCTCTTGCCCTGAAATTCCTGTCTGTGGCGGACCTAGCTTACGGATGGCGTATTCTGGACCGGGAAGTTTTTCTGGTACTGTGGATCGTGATCTTTGCCATGTTAGGTTTCTATTTATTAGGAAAGATCAAATTCAGCCATGACAGTGACCTGAAATATGTATCGGTACCCCGTTTATTTATGGCGATCATTTCCCTGGCTTTCTCGGTCTATATGGTTCCGGGTTTATGGGGAGCCCCTCTGAAAGCCATCAGTGCTTTTGCTCCTCCGTTATCTACACAGGATTTTAATTTGTATGAAAATGATGTGCATGCTACCTTTGATGATTATGAATTGGGTATGGCTTACGCTAAACGGGTGAATAAGCCAGTAATTATTGATTTCTCAGGTTATGGATGTGTGAACTGCCGGAAGATGGAAGCTGCGGTCTGGACAGATCCGAAAGTAAAGCATATTCTGGAAAATGACTATGTACTGATCACTTTGTTTGTGGATGATAAGACCCGTTTGCCGGAACCGATTGATATAGAAGAGTCGGGTAAAAAACGGAAATTAAGAACAATCGGGGATAAATGGAGTTATTTACAAAGAAGTAAATTCGGAGCTAATGCGCAGCCGTTCTATGTTCTGCTGGATAATGATGGTGTTCCGGTTGGACCTTCGTATGCGTTTGACGAAGATGTAGATAAATATGTGAAGTTCCTCCAGGGGGGGCTGAACTATTATAAAGCAAAACAATAAAAGAAAGTAAGATAGATTATGAGTACCAGACAGGAACAGATGGAGGCTTTTGGCCGTCTGCTGGATGTGATGGATGAACTGCGGGAAAAGTGTCCGTGGGATAAAAAGCAGACGAATGAGAGTTTGCGTTCCAATACAATCGAGGAAACCTATGAACTCTGTGACGCGTTGATACGTGATGACAATGAGTCTATAAAAAAAGAGTTGGGTGATCTCTTGTTGCATATTGTTTTCTATTCGAAGATAGGAGAAGAGAAAGGGGCATTTGATATCAAAGATGTCTGTACGGCTTTGTGCGATAAACTGATCTATCGCCATCCGCATGTATTTGGTGAAGAGGTGGCTGAGAATAGTAAGAAGGTGGAGCAAAGCTGGGAACAACTGAAACTGAAAGAGAAAGGTGGAAATAAAACGGTGCTTGAAGGAGTTCCGGCTTCTTTACCATCGGTAGTGAAGGCACAACGGATTCAGGATAAAGCCCGGAATGTTGGATTTGACTGGGAAGACCGGGAACAGGTATGGGACAAGGTGCATGAAGAACTGAATGAACTGAAAGATGAAATCAATGTAATGAGTGCGCAGGGTATGGAGGATGAATTCGGTGATCTGATGTTCAGCCTGATCAATGCCGCCCGTCTTTATAAAGTGGACCCGGATAATGCGCTGGAGAAAACCAACCAGAAATTTATCCGCCGCTTCAATTACCTGGAACAACAAACCATTGCCCGGGGACGTTCTCTGAAAGAGATGGATCTGGAAGAGATGGATGCTATCTGGAACGAAGCAAAGAGAAAAGGACTTTAAGATTTCATAAGACAAAGGAACGCAGATTTCGCGGATTGAGCGGATTCACGCAGATAAATAT